>DATEGV010000364.1:0-15521 GCA_035279925.1 Ktedonobacterales bacterium
CGCCGCTTCGATCACCGTGAGTCCCGACTCGCGCATGAATGGCACGAGCGGCAGCAGTCCGAGATGTTCGGAGGCTACGGTGTCCGCCGCGGACAGGGTATACACTTCGATGTTCGTGAACTGCCAGGTGGCTTGCACCCAATCCCCGACGACCATCTGATAGGGTGACGTAGGGACAGGCCCGCCCCGCTCCAACCACAGCACGACGGAAAGCACTGGCACGCCGAAGACGACGCTGGCCCGCGAGCCGTACTCGAAGCAGCGGCGAGGCATCGCGGGATCAGGATACGCCTGCGCCTCGACATTGACCGCGCACTCGACGCCACGATAGCGCACGCGAAAGAGCGTGTCCATCAGCAGCTGCGGCTCGGTCGCCACCTCCACCGGCATCGGCTCGATGTACTCGACGCCGGGCAGCGCCAGCTCGAGCACGTCCGCTGGGTGCGATTGCAGCAGTCGCTTGATGCCCTGGTCCATCTCCGCCATTGCTCGCGTCCGCCCCTTCCGCACATCTCATCGTTGGCGACAGTGTACCATACGTCGGCGTGCCGGTTTGAGGCTTCGCTTTCGCGCCTGATCGCCTACGGCGATTGCAACAATGAGGGCTAGAATGGCATTCATTCAAGTAGTAGCAATAACAAGAAGACCGGCCGCCACATGGGCAACCGGTCCTGTGTCCGCGAACAACGTTGTTTGGGTTCCCCCTCTCCTCGCGGGAGAGGGGGTTAGGGGGTGAGGTCCGCCTCTCCCCTAATCCACCACGTCCGTTGGGGGCGTGCCGGGGCGATGCTGGCGGCGGGGATGGCCCTGCCGCGCCCGATAGACCTCCGCGACGCGCAGGCGACCCACCGCGCGCTCCAGCTCGCCCTGCGCCGCCGACTCCACCTCTGAGGAGACATCCGCGCGGGAGAGCGTGGCCTGCGCGCTGCGCCGCGCCGCCTCCGCCCGCTCCTCATCAATCTCGCCCGCGCGTTCCGCGTCGTCCGCCAGGATCGTCACGACGTTGTCGTTGACCTCCAGGAAGCCGCCGGCGACGAAGAAGCTCTCGTCCACGCCGTGCTCGCGGATGCGCAGCTCACCCAGATCGAGCGTCGTCAGCAGCGGCGCGTGGCGCGGCAGGATACCGAGACGACCCTCGCTCCCCGGAGCGTTCACCATCTCGGACTCGCCGTCGTAGATTGTCTGCAGCGCCGTGACCAGCACGACGTGCAGCGTGGGGCGTTGCGCCACAACCGACCTCCTTTTGGCTTACGCCTGCTCTTCGCGGCCGCGTTCGTACACCTCGTCAATGCTGCCGGCCATATAGAAGTGGACCTCAGAGATGTTGTCGAGCTTGCCGTCCAGGATCTCCTTGAAGCCGCGAATTGTCTCTGAGAGCGGGACGTTGCGGCCCGGCCGGCCGGTGAAGGTCTCGCCGACTTTGAACGGCTGCGAGAAGAACTGCTCGATCTTGCGCGCGCGGGCGACGGTCAGCTTGTCGTCGTCGGAGAGCTCGTCCACGCCCAGAATCGCGATGATATCCTGCAGGTCCTTGTAGCGCTGCAAGACGCGCTTGACCTCCTGCGCGATGTCATAATGCTCCTGGCCGACGATGTTCGGGTCCAGGATGCGGCTGGTCGAGGCCAGCGGGTCCACCGCCGGGAAGAGGCCGCGCGAGGCGAGCGCCCGCTCCAGCACGATGGTCGAGTCCAGGTGGGCAAAGGTCGCGGCGGGGGCCGGGTCGGTGTAGTCGTCGGCGGGCACGTAGACGGCCTGCATGGACGTGACCGAGCCGTTCTTCGTCGAGGTGATGCGCTCCTGTAGCTGGCCCATCTCCTCGGCGAGGTTCGGCTGGTAGCCCACGGCGGACGGCATGCGGCCGAGCAGCGCGGAGACCTCCGAGCCGGCCTGCGTGAAGCGGAAGATGTTGTCAATGAAGAGCAGTACGTCGCGGCCCTCAGTGTCACGGAAGTACTCCGCAATGGTGAGGCCCGTCAGCGCAACGCGCAGACGCGAGCCGGGTGGCTCGTTCATCTGCCCAAAGACCATCGCCAGCTTGTCCAGTACGCCCGCGTTGGTCATCTCCTCGTAGAGGTCGTTGCCCTCGCGGGTGCGCTCGCCGACGCCGGCGAAGACCGAGAGGCCACCGCCAGTGGCGTTGCCTTCGGTGTCCGTGCCTGCCGCGCCCATGGACTTCTTGGCGATGTTGTTGATCAGCTCCTGGATGATGACCGTCTTGCCGGTGCCGGCGCCACCGAACGTGCCGATCTTGCCGCCGCGCATGAAGGGGGCGATCAGGTCAATGACCTTGATGCCCGTCTCAAGCACCTCAGCGGCGGTCGCCTGGTCCTCGATGCCGGGCGCCGGGCGGTGAATCGGCAGGCGTGGGGCGCCCACCGGGGCCGGCTTGTTGTCAATCGGCTCGCCCAGCACGTTGAAGATGCGACCAAGGGTCATCGGGCCAACCGGCACGGTAATCGCGGAGCCGGTGTCGTAGGCGTCCTGCCCGCGCCGCATGCCGTCGGTCGGACCCATGCCCACGCAGCGGACGACGTTGTTGCCCAGCAACTGCTCGACCTCCAGCACCAACGGGTGATCCTGGCCGGGCATCGCGGTCTCAATCGCGTTATAGATCGCGGGCAGTTTGTCGGGCGGGAACTCGATGTCCACCACGTTGCCCAGCACCTGCGTCACCGTCCCTTTTGTACGGGTGGTCGCTGCGGTTGCCATAGCGTGTGTCTCCTCTGGTTCTCCCCACGACGGATGAGAGGTGGGGTTGGGGGCAAGATCCGCTCTGCGTCCCCTCTGTGTGACTCAGCGGAACCTCTGCGTTCCTCTGTGCTACTTCTTCGCGTCCCTCCGTCTCCCCTCTCCTTGCGGAAAGGGGGCCAGGGGGTTGGGTTACTTACAGCCCGGAGCCGGCCACGATTTCGAGAATCTGGGTCGTGATCGCCGCCTGGCGCGCCTTGTTATAAGTCAGTGTCAGGTCTTCGAGCAGCTCCGTGGCGCTATCGGTCGCGTTGCGCATCGCCACCATCTGCGCCGAGTAGAAGCTGGCAATCGTCTCGAGCAGCGGCTGGTAGATCTGCGTCTCCAGGTAGCGCGGCAGCAGCTCGGCGAAGATCGTCGTCGCGTCCGGCTCGAAGATATACTGCGGGACCGGTCCCTCCGTCTCCACATCCTCCGGCGGCTGCACCGGCAGCAGTTGGATGACGGTCGGCGTCTGGGCCACGGTGGAGACGAACTTCGGGTAGACGAGCATCACCCGATCCACGTCTTCATTCAGGTAAGCGTCGGTCACGGCGCGAGCAATAGCGCGCACATCCGCCTGGCTGGGCTGGTCGCCCAGACGGGTGAACTCCGCGATCATTCGCTGGCGCGTGCGCGACAGAAAGTCGCGCCCTTTGCGGCCGACGGCGATGAACGAGACGGGCAGATTCGCATCGTTGTATTCGCGGCGCAGCTCGATGGCAAGCAGCGCTGCGCGGCGGTTGACGTTGCTCGAGAGCGCCCCGGCCAACCCGCGATCTGGCGTGACCACCACGATGCCGACCTTGCGGACGGTGCGGTGCGCCATCAGCGGCAGCTCATCCTGGCCCTCGGCCTGGCTGGAGAGCCGCGCCAGCAGTTTCATCAACTGCTCGGAGTAGGGCCGCGACGCAAGCACCCGCTCCTGGGCGCGCCGCATCTTACTGCTCGCCACCATCTGCACCGCGCGGGTGATCTGCGCCACGTTTTTCACCGAGCGGATACGGCGCCGTATCTCTCGTGTTGTTGCCATGATCTCCTCCTCGGAGCTAGCGCGGCGCCGTCTTCTGGTAGTCCACGATGGCGGCGTCGAGCTGCGCGAACTGCTCCGGAGACAGCTTCTTGCGCTGCGTGACGGTCGTTTCGAAGAAGGAGGCGACCAGCCCGGCGTAGGTGGCGTCCATATAGCGGTGGAACTGATTTTCCCACTCCTGGACCTTCTCCACCGGCACATTGTCCAGGTAGCCCTTGCTGGCCGCGTAGATGATCATGATCTGGTGCTCGACCGGCATCGGCTGATATTGCTTCTGCTTCAAGATCTCTTGCTGGCGCATGCCGCGATCAATCTTCGTCTTGGTGGCCTTGTCCAGGTCGGAGCCGAACTGCGCGAAGGCCGCGAGGTCGCGGAACTGCGCCAGGTCCAGCTTCAACGTGCCGGCCACCTGCTTCATGCCCTGCGTCTGCGCGGCGCCGCCCACGCGGCTGACCGAGATACCGACGTTGAGGGCCGGGCGAATGCCCGCGTTGAAGAGGTCCGGCTCCAGGTAAATCTGGCCATCGGTGATCGAGATGACGTTGGTCGGGATGTAGGCCGACACGTCGTTGCCCTTCGTCTCGATGATCGGCAGCGCCGTCAGCGAGCCACCGCCGTAATTCTGATTCAGACGGGCGGCGCGCTCCAGCAGGCGACTGTGCAGGTAGAATACGTCGCCGGGGTAGGCCTCGCGTCCAGGCGGGCGGCGAATGATCAGCGACATGTTGCGGTAGGCGTCGGCGTGCTTGGAGAGGTCATCATAGATGACGAGCGCGTCGCGCCCGCTCTCCATGATCTCCTCACCCATCGCGCAGCCGGCGTAGGGCGCCAGGTACTTCAGCGGGGCGGGATCCTCGGCGCCCGCGTGGACGATGATCGTGTGGTCCAGCGCGCCATGATCCTTGAGGATTTCGCGGATGCGGGCGACCTGGAAGTTCTTCTGACCGATGGAGACGTAGATGCAGACGAGGTTCTTGCCCTTTTGGTTGATGATCGTGTCCAGGGCCACGGCCGTCTTGCCGGTCTGCCGGTCGCCGATGATGAGCTCGCGCTGGCCGCGGCCAATCGGGATCAGCGCGTCAATCGCCTTGATGCCGGTCTGCACCGGGGTATCCACCGGATGGCGGGTGATGACGCCAGGGGCGACACGCTCCACCGGGCGGAACTTGTCCGTCAAGATGGGGCCGGCGTCGTCCAGCGGCTCGCCGAGCGGGTTCACGATGCGGCCGATGAGGGCGTCACCGACGGGCACCTGGATGATGCGGCCGGTGGTGCGCACCTCGTCGTCCTCGTGGATCAGCGTGTAGTCGCCCAGGATCGGCACGGCGACCGAATCTTCTTCGAGATTGAAGGCCATGCCCATCAGGCCGGTGCGGGGGAACTCGACGAGTTCGAGGTAGCGCACGCCGGCCAGCCCGTAGACGCGAGCGATGCCGTCGGCGACGCTGATCACCGTGCCCACGTTGACCATCGCGGACTCGGTGGCCGTGCCGTCAAAGTTTTGGATGCGTTCGCGTATGACTTTGGTAATTTCGTCCGCGATTGCCATGGTACTCTCTCCTCACGTCGGCGCCGCCAGGAAGAGGATTCTCCTCACGGCGCCGTCTTCGGACTAGCGCTTGCGGCGCTTGTTATGCGAAGCGTTGCGGCTGGGATGCTGTTGTTGTGATGGTGGGGACGACGGTTGTTTGGGCGCGAGATGCGGCGCTTCGGGTGAGCGCGGCCGCTGCTGGGTGGCAGAGCTTGGCCCGGCGGCGGGGGACGCGCCTCCGCCAGCGGGAGCGCCGCCATCCGGCGGGGGAACCGCGCCCAGATCGTTCTCGCCGCCGTCGGTCGGTCCGCCAAGGCCGCCCCGCAGGATGTTCTGCCGGAGCAACTGGAAGCGGCGCTTCAAGCTGCCGTCAATCAGCGTATCGCCGACGCGCGCGATGGCTCCGCCCAGGATGGTCGGGTCCACCTTCTCCTGGAGGATGATGCGCTTGCCCGTCATCTCCGCAAGCTCGGCGGTGATCTGCGTGCGGAGCGCGTCGTCCAGCGGGATGGCCGTCGTGACCTGCGCGACAGCCTGCCCGCGATAATCGTTGTAGAGCGTCTCGAAGGCGTCGCGGATGGCGGGCGCGAGGTCCGCCAGGCCGCGCTCGACGAGCAGCAGAGCCAGATTCACGGCCTCCGGTTGCGCCTTGCCGGTGAGCAGGTCGCGCACGATGGCCTCTTTGCGCGTAAAGGGAATCTTCGGCTCCTTCAACACGAAGGCCAGCCGGCGGTTGCCGAAGTATTCCGCGAGAACGGCGAGGTCGGCGTGCCAGCGGTCAATGGTGTCGTGCTGCGCGCCAATCTCAAAGACCGCCTCCGCGTAGCGGCGCGCAACAGGCCCCTTTAACACTGGATGTCCCTCGAATTGGCGACGAACTCACTGACCAGACGCCGGCTGGTGGTCGTGTCGAGTGAGTTGCCGATGACATGCTCGGCGGCCTGCAAGGCGAGGTCCGCGACCTCCTGGCGAAGCTGGTTGCGCGCCTGGGCGATCTCCTGCTGGATGCGCTTGTCGGCCTGCGAAATGATATCGCGGGCGCGCCCCTGCGCCTCCTGCTCGATCTCCACACGCACATGCTCAGCCGCCTGGGTGGCCTTGGCGATGGTGGCCTGCGCGTCTTTGCGCGCCTGCTCGATCAGCGCCTCGACACGCTTCTGCGCCTCGGCCAGCTCGCGCTGCGCCTTCTGCGCGTTCTCCACACCCTCCTGGATGACGGCTGCGCGCCGGTCCAGCGTCTTCATAATGGCGGGGAAGACCCATTTGCCAAGGATGAAGAGCAGGATGAGGAACGTCACGAGCTGCGACGCGAAGTTCCAGATATTGATGCCCATAGGGCGGCGCCCTCCTCTGTTCAGAACGTGAACGCGCTCCCGGCTCAGCGAGCCAGGCAGCCTACTTCACGTTGCCGACGACGAAGAGGATGATGAGCGCGACGACGAGCGCATAAATCGAGATGGCTTCGGCGAACACGATGGCAAGAATCATATTCGTGCGGACGACGCCAGCGGCCTCTGGGTTGCGGCCCATTGCGGCCAGCGCGGGGCCGGCGATCAGACCGACGCCGATGCCGGGGCCGATGGCGCCCAGACCGATGGCGATAGCGGCGGCAAGCTCGAAGAATTGGGGATTCATGGATCTCCTCCTGATGCGGGTCTACATACGCGCCACGGTGGGCGCTCCTCGGTGGCCCAGAACACCTGGACCGACTCTGGTCCAGCCAGAATCTACGACTGACGATACTGACGAATGCGTGTCGCGGGAGCCAGTTTGCCTGAAACGGGACCGCGACCCATGCGACGGAGAACGCGAGATGAAGGCGTGGGCGGGCGTCGGGTGGCCGGCGTCGTTGCGAGCCACCGAACGCGGGCTACGCGCCGGCTACCTCCTCTTTGTGTGAGAGCACGAAGGCGGCGTGTTCACGCTCCGCGTGCGCCGCTTCTTCGGCATGCTCCACCTCATGCTCCTCATGGCCATGCACCGTGGTGCCGAGCGTCATGAAGATCAGGGTGAGGAAGGCAAAGACGAAGGCCTGGATGAAGCCCACGAAGAGTTCGAGGGCGTAGAAGGGAATGGCGCCGACGAACGGCACCAGGAAGCTGATGACGAGCAGCAGCACGTCGCCGGCAAAGAGATTGCCGAAGAGACGGAAGCTGAGCGAGACGATGCGCAGCGGCTCCAGCGCCAGCTCCAACAGGCCCACAATCAGACCCATCGGCCCCTCTTTGAGGGTGAAGTAGCGGCCCAGTTGTTTGCCGACGCCGAGCAGCTTGAAGCCGTAGACCTGCGTAGCCAGGAAGGAGATCACCGCGAGCGCCAGCGTGAAGTTCAGGTCCGTCGAGGGCGGGCGCACCCAGGGAATCAGACAGTTCGAGGCGTGGCTGCCGGTCAGCAGGAGACCATGCACGGCCGTCGGGCAGTCCTTGATGGCTGTGCCGTCGGCGGTCTTCGAGGAGACGGTGCCGATGGTCTCGACGCCGGGGATCACTTCCCACCAGTTGCTGATCAGCACGAGGAAGAAGATCGTGGCGACCCAGGGGAAGAAGCGCCGCCCGTTGACCTTGCCGGCGACCTCTTCGCAGAGGTCCAGCAGCATCTGCGTTACCCACTCCACGAAGTTCTGCAGCGGGCGCGGCACCAGGCGAGCCTTGCGCGCGGCGGCCACGAAGAAGACGAGGACGATGAGCGCGCTGACGACGGTGAGGATGAAGGTGTTGAAGACTGGGAACGGGCCGATGTAGAAGAGCGGATCAGATGGAACCGCAATGTTGGGCAATTTCCAGAGCGATGCGAGTGGCAAATTCAAGAGCACAGAGGCTCTCCCTTCGTCCTCTGGCTGCCGTTAGCCCATTGTACGTCTCGCCCTGACCGCGCCTTTCATCCCTGCTCACTTGAGTGAGGTAACGAGGCGAAAGACACCGTAGATGCCGACGGCCAGGCCAAGCAGCAGCCCGATCAGTGATGCTATCGGCGCGGTGTTGAGCCAGCGATCAATGAAGTGCCCAGCGGCCAACCCCAGCAACGCGCCACCGGCGATGTAGACGCCGATTGTGCCGGGCAACGCCAGGGCCGACCACGTGCTGTCGTCGTCGGACTTGCGTGTGTTCTTGTCGGGGTTCTTCATGATGGCCGCCTCACTCGCGCACCAGAAGGAGTATAGCATACCGCGCGTAGTCCAGGCAATACGTTATGCCTACATTTACTATTCTCTATAGATTGTGCGGACTATCGTATGGGCGCGCAATAACGAGGATGGTCTCATCCCCCAGCCCCAGGGTGCCTCATCCCCCGGCCCCTTCCCCCTGCGGAGGGAAGGGGAGCCAGAGTCGAAGCGTTCCGATCTGGTTCCCCCTGCCCCGCAGGGAGAGGGGGTCAGGGGGTGAGGCGGCCTAAACGCCGTGGATCGAAGCGAATCTGTTATGAGGTCTACCGGCTAGTCCTGCGCGACGGACCAAACGCCGTCGTGGTAGTGCAGGATCAGCGGCGTTATAGTCGGCGTGTAGCCCGATCCCATTCCTAAGGGCACACCGTATTTGCGCGGCCAGTAGGCCGTGCCGACAGCCCATCCTTCGGTCGGACTCAGCATCGAGATGGAGGCGACATAGGCGGATTGCCGGTTGTCGAGCGTGACGGCGGTTGACGTGAACTGGCTGCCGTCATCGTGCACGAAGGTGATGGTGGCGGTGGTGGCGTCCCGGTTCGATGTGTCGTTGGCGGCAACCATCCAGACGTCCGTCGCGGAGAGCGTCGTCATCGCCAGCACGCCGATAGCATGCGGCTCGACGGTCCAGGACCCACCCAGATAGCGCAGCATGAGCGGCGTGGAGGCGCCGACGGGACCATTTTTGCTGCCGTACCAGCTCTCGACAAAGCCAGTGACCCAGCCGTCTGTGGACGAGCCCATCGCGATCTGGCTGAGTTGCGCGGACGACTGCTCGTAGGCCAGCGTCCACGCGCCGCCGGTATAGTGCAGGATGATGCCGGCGTCGGTGGGCGCCGGCGTATAGGTGCTCGGCGGCCCGGAGTTGCTGGTCGGCTCGGTCGCCTGCGCTTGACCGACGGCCCAGCCTTCGGTGGCTGAGAGCATATCCAGACTGTACAGCTCGACGGTATACGCGCTAGTGAGGCCGGGAATCGGCGGCAGCGACACTGGCGACCAGGATGAACCGTCGTAGTGTTGAATGCCATACAGCGGGTAGGCGTCCTGTTGGCCATAGTCCTGGACGCCGACCGCCCAGCCCTCCGTCGCTGAGAGCATCTGCACCGCATTCATGGAGCCGTGCCAGGTGTTGGTCACGAGACTCCAGGCGTGGCCGTCGTAGTGGGCGAGGACGCCGAACCCAACGGCCCAGCCGTCCGTCGCGGAGACCATCGAGAGGCTCTGGAACTCGCCGCTAAAGCCGACGGTGACGGTACGCCAGGAGCCGCCGGTGTAGTGCATGAAGACAGGTTTGGTGTTGTTGTCGCTGGAGGGGACATCGCCCAGCGCCCAGCCGTCGGTGGCTGAGTCCATGCTGACGGACTTCAGCGCGGTCTGGGAACCGGGCGCAACCGTGACATGCGGCGTTCCTCTGGTCGCGCCGGTGGTGGGGCTCGCGCCGGGTCGCCCGGTATGCGTGCCATAGATGACACCCGCCAGCACGGCGATCAACAGCACGGCGGCTACCGACGCCAGCGCGGAAAGCTTGCCCCGCCGACGGCGTGGGTGGAGTCCGCCGGAGGTCGTGGACGTCGTGGACGTCGTGGACGTCGCGCTTGATAGCGGAGTGGGATGGAGCATGGGAGTGACGGGTTCTTCGATGTCGGCCATGATGTTCTCCGTCGTGAGTCGCGGGGTGGCCGCGAATCCGAACTGGTGACTCAGCAGGGCGTCCAGCCGGTCGTATGTCGCTACCTGCGCCTGGCAGTAGGCGCAACCGCGCAGGTGTGCCCGCGCGCGCGCCGTCTGGGCCGCGTCCGCGGCCGGTTCATCCAACACGGGGAGCAGGGAAGCGTAGCTCGCGCAGTCCGGCCCCGGCTGGGGCGCGTCATGGCGCGACGGTGCGTTGGTGTTCATAGGTCGTTCTGCTCCTTGCGCGGAGTTTCGAGGGCAAGGTAGGCGGCGCGCAGCCGCTGCTTGGCGCGTGAGAGTCGCTTGGTGATGACTTCAGGGGTGGCGCCGACGATATGGCCAACTTCGGCGGCGCTGAATCCCTGGATGATCCGCAGTAAGAGGCAGGCGGCATCGGTGGGAGTGAGCTGAGCGAGAGCGGCGGAGAGCGCCTCCCCCTCAGCCAGGCGGTTCTCGAACGAGCTGCTCTCCAGCGCGACGATCCGCAACGCTTCGGGCGCGTCCTCCAGTGAGTCCCAGCGCAGGAGCCGTTGCCGCCGGCGCAGGGAGATGACCTTGCGGTAGGCGACGGCGAAGAGCCAGCGGCGCATCTCTTCGTCGGCGACCCCGAGGGCGAATGGCGGCGCCCCGTCACGCGCCGCGCGCCAGGCGTCATGGAAGGTGTCTTGCAGGAGATCGCGCGCCTGTTCGTCGTGCCGCGCCATGCCCCGCAGGAAGGTGTACAGGGCGTGCTGGTGGCGATCCACGACGGCGGTGAATCCCGCGTGGGATAGCGGCGTGGTCGCCGACAGCGACTGGCGCTCGCGCATGCGTCTCTCCCTCGATCTGCGTGTGTGCCTCTCACGTACTCCATCGCGCGAGGACGCGAAAGCTGACACACGCATAGAGTGAAACGAATGGTGGCGGCGGCGTTACCGCGACTCGTCTTCTTCGGCGGTCGCTTTGTCTGGTTGGTCAGGGACTTTGGAGACGGGGGACCCCTGCTCACGGAGGAAGATCGAGAAGACGGCGAGCATGGCGGTGGAGAAGAAGCCGGCCTCCCAGTTGCGGGTGGACTGCAACCAGAAGGTGGCGCTCGTCATGTAGCCCACAATCGAGACGGGATGATGGTGTTGCGCGCGCAGGCTCATGTTGTAGGCGCCGAGTCCCATCGTCGCGTGGAGTGTGACGGCGAGTACGAAGATGAGCAGGAACGCGAACAGGATGGAGTGCAAGTAGATGAACCGTACGACAGCCCCGACGTGCCCCTCGATTTTGAGCGGCCAGGGAGCGTCTTTGCGGTGGCGCTCGTTCCGCGCGGGGGGCGCGTCGTCGGTCTTATCATGGCTCGACGGCGTGGGCTTGCGCGACTCTTTGGCGCCCCGCTCGTGAAGCCAGGAGGTGAAGAAGACATAGGCGGCGAGCGGCAGGAACTCGCCCTCCCAGTTCTCGGCGACGGTTTCGAGGAAGTCGCTACTGACGAGGTACTGAAGGTAATGGACGAAGCTGTATGACGCGCCGACCGCTTGCGTGCGAAAGCCGGTGACGCTCTGAGCCAGTAGGGAGAGGCCAAAGAGGAGGAGCATCGCCGTTGAGATTTCGTGATTGTAGAGAAAGCGCAGGGGGGCGGCCAGACGCGACTCGGCGCCGGCCGGTGACGGCTGGGCGTCGCTCGCGGACGCTTTGTCGCGCGCGTGCTGAGTCTGTGGCGCCACGGTACGTTCCACTCCTGGCCGGGATACCTGTTGCCTCGATGGCTGACGAGTATTTGCATGCAGGTGTCATGCCAAGCGGCGCCGGTTCGGAAACGGGAGCGTTCGAGCTGGTCACTCGCTCGCGCTCGTGGAATGCGCGATGTATTGACCAACCGTGCCGTGTGTCTGGAAGCCGAGGCGCCGATAGACCGGCTCGCCCATCTCACTGGCGATCAGCAGCGCGGTCTGGCGTCCGGAGGTCCGCGCCTCATCTAGCGCGTGGGCGGTGACGGCGGAGCCGATGCCTTTGCCCCGCGGAGCGGGCGGCGTCGCCACGTTGAAGATGCCAGCGTCGTCGCGATGAGACGATCCAGCGCTTCCGCCCGCGCGCCGTCCCAATGCGTGCGGACGACGGCGTTCGCGATTGGATGCGGTTCGCCCGTGACGATCCAGAAGAGGTCATCGGTGTTGTGTTGCTGGAAGTTCGGGAGGTTGCGGCAGGCGTAGCGATAAAACGTGACGTACAATTCCTCGAAAGCTCGCTGAGTGTCGGGGTTGGGTGCGATGCTCATTGGAGACGCTCCTCATCGTGTTCGACACGCGCGGCTGCGGCGGGCGCGACTTCACCCGTCCGGCAGCGTGAACCGCTGGGCCAGCAGACGCTTGGCGAGCGCGGGACGCCGCAGGTGTGGCTGGACCCAACTGTAGAAGCGGTTCTGAAACGGCCGCGTCTCGCCGAAGTGGTCGGCGACCGCGCGCAGCTCCACGAGTAACCGCGTGGCTTCGTCGTAGCCCGCGCCCGACCCACGCTCGGCCGCTTCTGTGATACGCCGCCAATGCTCGTCTTGATGGTCATGGATCTGGCGCAGGCGTCGCATGCGGGCCTGTTGCTCGCGCTCACGGCGAGCGCGTTCCATCTCCCCCTTGATGCCTTCGCTTTCCGCGCGCAACGTGGCGTAGGTGACACGCTCGCCCGCTGGCGGGGCCGGAGTTGGACGCAACGCGCGCAATTCGTTCAGCAGCAGGCGGCTCAGGCCAGGCTCGTTGCGCGCGAGGCGCGCGAGGTAGTCGTTGCGGCGGTCGAGCGGTAGCGACTCCAGCATGGGAGTGAGATCATCCGATTGGGACGGCGTTGGCGTGGCGCTGTGTCGCGCGGCGGCGCCGAGTAGCTCCGGCGGCAGTTGCAACAAATCCGCAAGCGCCTTCTGTGCGCTGGTTAGCGCGCCGAACGCGGGCGGCGTCGGCGGCACGGCGATCTCGTACTCTTCCTCGTCGTCGTAACTCCCCGATTCCTGTTGTTCGGCCAACCAGACGATATAGAGCGCACGCGGATCCCCGTCCATCACTTCGTCGCGGATGGGCATGAGCGATCCGAGCTCATACTCGGTCCACTCATCGGGCGACTCCATTTCACCGAAGTGGATGTCGAGAATGTCGTAGCCGGCGCGCTGGGTGAATGTTACGACCTCGTCGAGGTCCATGCCGAAGTCGGCCAGGAGATCGGTGGGAACAAGGGCATGCGGGAAGCGAAACGCCAGCTGTGGCGCGCCCCAGTTCGCCCAATACAGAAAGCCGTCAAAATAGCGGTAGAGCGTGTCGAGCGGATCGTGCTTATAGTCTCCCCAGTGATACTCGATCAGGGCATGGGTAGAGGAGGCTTCGATGTGGCTCGACAGCTTCTTCACCTCGTCCAGTTGGTCACGGCTCAGCGGCCGGTCGCCGGTCATGAATTCGTAGCGTTGATATTCGCTCATTCGTGAAGACCCCCCGTGACGTTGAGGTCAACATATCACGTGGGGGAGCGTGATGAAACACGCTACGCTCTCGACAACGACCGTGACGCCTGGCGCATTAGCGGGGCGATCCTCCGGAATTCATCATCGTGCGAGGCGTAATGCGAGACGAGCACGCCTATACCAGTGGTGACGACAGCCTGCCGATCGTCCCGGCGGGGGATAGCGCGCTGCTCGTGCGCCTGAGCGCCGAGACGATCTCGCCGCGCCTGAACGCGCGTGCGCTGGCCCTGCTGGCGGCGCTGGATGCCGCCGCGCTGGATGGCGTGCGCGACTACACGCCAGCGTACGCTTCGCTGCTCATCAGCTTCGATCCCGCCGTTACGACGCGCGCGGCGGTGGCTGACGCGGTCCGTGCGGCGTGGCGCGCGACACAGGGGCGGGGAAGGCGTTCGGCGGCGCGCGGGGTGGTCTGCGTGCCGGTGCGTTATGGCGGCGCGGCGGGATTCGATCTGGACGAGGTGGCGCGGCTCACCGGGTTGAGCGCGGCGGAGGTCGTGCATCGGCATGCGAGCGCGGAGTACCGCGTGTACTTCCTGGGCTTCCTGGCGGGCTACCCGTACCTCGGCGGGCTGCCGGCCTCGCTGGCGGTCCCGCGCCTGGAGAACCCACGAACGCGCGTGCCTGCCGGGAGCGTCGCCATCGCGGAGCGGCAGACGGGCGTCTATCCGGTGGAGAGCCCCGGCGGGTGGCGCGTAATCGGCCGCACCGCTCTGCGCGTCTTCGATCCGCGTCGGTTCCCACCAGCGGCGTTCGCACCCGGCGATCGCGTGCGCTTCGTGCCGGTGGAGGACGACATCGGCGAGGCTTCGGCTGAGGGTGAGCCGACCGGCGCTGAGGGTGAGCCGCCGCGAGCAGGACCGCCCACGCCGGACGCGACAGCCTGGTTGCGGGTCGAGCGCGCTGGGCCGCTGACAACCGTGCAGGACCTCGGGCGCTGGGGCTATGCGCGCTATGGGGTGACGCCGGGGGGAGCGGCGGATGCGGAGGCGTTGCGAGCGGGCAATGCGCTCGTCGGCAATCGGCCCGATGCCGCTGCGCTGGAGATCACGCTGGGGGGCGCGCGGTTCACGGTCCTGGAGCCATGCCTGCTTGCGTTGACGGGCGCGAGGTGTCCGGCGACGCTGAATGGCCGACATCTCACGCCGGAGACAGCGGTCTGGGCGGCGGCGGGCGGCGAACTCGCGCTGGGACAGGCGACGGCCGGCCTGCGCGCTTACATCTGCGTCGCGGGGGGAGTCGCGGCGCCGAGTATCCTGGGGAGCCGCTCGACCGATCTGCGCGGCGGCTTCGGTGGCCGCGACGGCCGTGCGCTACGGCAGGGTGACGTTGTCTGGCGCGAGAATATGGACACCTCGCGCGATCTGGGAGGAGACGCGCCGCGAACCATCGCGCGGCGAGGCGCGCTGCCAGCGGCGGGCGGCTGCTGGATGTTGCGTGTCACGCTGGGGCCGGAGAGCGAGGTGGCGCCGGCGGGTGTCGCGGCGCTGCTCGAACAGGAGTTCGTCGTGTCGAGCCGGTCGGATCGCATGGGACTACGTCTGGGCGCTGAAGACGGCGGCGCCATCCCGGACGGCGGGCAGATCCTCTCGGCCGGGACACCGCGCGGGGCGATCCAACTGCCTCCCGGCGGTGAGCCGGTGATCCTGGGGGCCGATGGCCAGACGACTGGCGGATACCGGACGCCGCTGGTGGTGGCGAGCGTGGACTGGTGGCGGGTCGGGCAGGCGCGGCCCGGTGACCATGTGCGGCTGCGTCTGATAGACGACGACGAGGCGGCCGAGGCGGCGCGGCGGGAGCGCGCGGGCCTGGCGGGGAGCGCGCCTACTGGGCAGACGCTCGACATGGCGCTGCTTATGCGGGGATTCGCGGAATGGTCCGACGGATGATGTTCGAGGGGACTGAGAAGGAGGCGCGCATGCGGACGATTGAT
>DATEGV010000365.1:0-11651 GCA_035279925.1 Ktedonobacterales bacterium
GGGAAGCTGGGCGACGCGCTCAACAGCAGGGCGGGGGCTGGAGCGCGCCGTCGGCTCCGCTCGGCCTGTCGCAGTTCCGCGAGCATGGTCACGCCATCCTTGCCGGGCAGGCTGATGTCCACCATGAGCAGGTCAGGTTGCTCACGTAGGGCAACCGCCAGGCCGGTGACTCCATCCTCCGCCGTCGAGACGAGATAGCCGCTGGCCTCGAGCACGACGCGGTACAGCTCGCGCAGGGGGCGCGAGTCCTCGACGATCAGGATGCGGCGCGGCGTAGCGGGCGCGTCCAGTTCGGGGTCAGGCGGCCGGACGGCGGGCGACTCGCCGGCGAAGGGCCATTCCGCGCCGTCGGTGGGGTCCACGTGGTAGTGCTCGGCCCGCGCGAAGGACTCGTATGACATGGCGCGTTTTACCCCTCCCGGATGACGACGTGGCGGCGTACATGTGGTTGAGTCGCAGGAGGTGGGCCATCGGCGGACGCAGTCGCTAACTCGTGAAGCGAAAGCTGCTCAGCATCGGCTGAAAGTCGCTCGAATTGACCTGGGCGTAGGAATTGGCGTCTGCCCCGATGACGAACGCATAGCCCTTGCCGGCGTGGTGGCAGGCGATAACGGCGACGTGCAGGTTCGCCTTGCCCTGCGTCACGGCGTATTCCTTGCGCAGGCAGGTCTCGCCGCTCACCGTCTGCGCGCCACCGGCGCTGGGTATCTCGGTGAAGGTTTCCCCCGCCTGTTGGCCGCCAAGCACCTCACCGCTGATGACTTCGGTATTGGTGGCGCAGTCGAAGGACGGCGTATGTTCGACGGTCAAGAAGGTGCTGGACGAGGGCTGGGCGAACTTGGCCAGGTCGTCCGACTGCGCCTGGCTCGTGTCCGTGCCGGTCGAACTGCTCCACGCGGACGGGTACGCGATGGAGTATCCCGACTGTTTGTCGGTGTACTGCTTCTGGCTGGATGTGAGGGCAGGCGCCGCTCCCGGAGATGCTCCGCCCGAGGACGCGGAGCCGGCGCAGGTGTTTGTTGAGCTGCCGCTCAGGGAACTGAGGACTTTGGGAACGAGCAGCGCGCCACCGGCCACCAGCAGGAGACAGATGAAGACGCCTGCGACAATCATGCCGCGATTGATGGGCTTGCCCGACGGCTCCGCTTTCGCCTTTCCGCGCTTTCCGCCACGTTTGCCGCCAGATGCGCCGCCACGAGCGCGGCTCCCACGGCCAGGCGACGCGGGCATGCGGGCGCTCTCGTCGGTCCAGCCGGAGGCCACTGGCATTCCCCAGGAGTCTTCCATCGCGCTGCCCGCGAAGGCCGCCCGCCCGGAATCCTCGTCGTCGTCCTGCCAGAGCCGGCCGGGCGCCTCGGCGAAATCGCGTTGGCGAGAAGCGGGGCCGCCACGGGCGCCGTAGTCATCCCGGTCGTCACGTCGGGCGGGGGCGGGATATTCGTCGCTGTAGGCGCCCAGGTCGTCAGAGTACGCGGACGGTCGTCCACCACGCCCACGGTCGCCATAACGGTCGCTTGACGGACGCGCATCGCGCGCGTTCCGCCGGTCGTCATCATCATAGCGGCTGGAGCCTGAGCGATCGTCGCGCCGATACGGGGGGCGGTCGTCCATACGCCCGCGGTCATTGGCGGGCGAAGAGCCGCGCCGGATGGGAGCCGAGCGCACACTTTCGGGGGCGCGTGGATCGTCGAGTGGGTTCCGGTCGTCGCGACTTGACCGGCGATACTCGTTGCGCGACCCGCCATCAGCGCCGCCTCCGCGCCCACGCGAGCGTCCGTCGTCGCCCTCGCCCTCAGCGTATGAGCCACGGCCGGGGACGTATGGTCGTCGTGCGTCGTCCCAATCATTGTCCAGCCCGGAACGTCGTTGCGGGCCGTCGCGCCGCTGATCGCCACGAGGAGACGCGCCGCGTGAGCCGGCGTCCGCGTCAAAGGCGTCCGCGTCAAAGGCGGTTCCGCAATAGACGCAGAGCTTCGTCCCTGGCCTGGCGTTCGCGCCACACTGCCGGCACTGCATTCATTTCCTCCGCGTGGTCCGTCGCATTGAATCCCTGCTCTACACGCCCCGCGCCGCGTGAACGCGACACCGCGCGCCATTCAGCGCCTCCACATGCGCCGGCGTGGCTCCTCCCCGGACGGTGGCGACCGGCGCGCGCCGCGTGCAGTATAGCATACACTCGGAAACGCGCGGCGTGAGCGTGGTCTCTCCGCGACTATACCGCATCTCTCAGCCACTGGCAGCATGCGTAGCCCAATCGCCCCGCGTGAATGTACCCGAATCGCGAATCTATTCTAGCGACACGAGGAAAGGTCGAGTGTGACTGTTTAGGCGGACTTGCCCTGCAAGCGTAACATAGGCGCATGACGCCCGAAGAAGAGAACGCCATCCTGAAGGCCGAGAACACCGCGCTGCGAGCGCAGGTAAGGGAACTGCCTGCCTTACGGGAGCAGGTAACCGCCCTGTTGGCACGGGTGCAGGAACTGGAAGCGCAACTCGGCAAGGACAGCCACAACAGCTCCAAGCCGCCGTCGAGTGACGGGTTGGCACGGAAGACGAAGAGCTTGCGGCGCAAGAGTGGCAAGCAGCCCGGCGGGCAACTGGGCCATCGCGGTGAGACGCTGCGCCTGGTAGCGACGCCCGACGATGTGCTGGAGCATCGGCCGCTGGTGTGCGGAGCGTGCCAGACACTGCTGCCAGACACTGCACTGGTAGTGGTGCGCGAACGGCGCCAAGTGCAAGACCTGCCGCCGCTGCGGCTGCGCGTAACCGAACATCAGGCGCTACACGTCTGCTGTCCGGCGTGCCAGACGGTCAGTGTGGGCGTGTTTCCGGTGGAGGCGCCGAGCCGGGCGCAATACGGCCCGCAGCTGCGCGCGCTCGCCGTCTATCTGGTCGAGCAGCAACTCGTGCCATACGGACGGGTACGTGCAGTATTCGCTGACCTGTTCGGGGCATCGCTGTCGCTGGGCACGCTGGTAGCGTGGGTCCAGCAGACGGCTGGGGCGCTGGACCCAATCGAGGTGAGTGTCAACCAGGCGCTCTCGCGGGTGCCGGTGCTGCATAGCGACGAGACCGGCGTGCGCCGCGCCGGGACACTGGCCTGGGCGCATGTCGCCAGCACCGACCGGCTGACCCACTACGCCATTCACACCAAGCGCGGTAGCGAAGCGACCGAGGCCATTGGCATCCTGCCCCGATTCCGCGGCGTGAGCGTCCACGACGGCTGGGCCGCCTATCGCGCGAACGCGAACCGCCGTCATGCGCTGTGCAATATCCACCACCTGCGCGAACTGACTTTTGTGGAAGAACAGTATCAGCAGACGTGGGCAAGGGACCTCAAGGCGGTGCTGCTGGAGATGAAAGTGGCCACCGAACAGGCGCGCACTGCCGGCCGCGACCACCTTTCCGCCGCCGCGCGCGAAGCGTTCGTCGCCCGTTACCAGGCACTGCTGGCTGCCGGGCATGCCGCCAATCCACCTCCCGCTCGGCGCCCGAGGCAGCGCGGGCGCGTGAAGCAGACCCCGGCCCAAAACCTCCTGGAGCGCTTATGGTTGCGCCAGGACCAGGTGCTCGCCTCCTCGACGATCTGACCATCCCCTTCGACAACAATCAAGCCGAGCGCGACCTGCGCATGTTCAAGGTGCAGCAGACGATATCGGGCGCGTTCCGCTCAGTGACGGGCGCCGACGCGTTCAGTCGTATCAGAGGCTATCTCTCAACCATGCACAAGCAGGGCGTAGCGCTCCTGGCCGCCCTCGAAACCCTCTTCGCTGGCCAGCCGCTCTATCCAGCTTTCGCCTGACCTGCTACCCTTCCGGTCTCTGCCTTGTCCTGGCCGCAGCTGTCGCCATGATGCGCCCCACATGGGTCGGGTTGAAGAACGTCTCGGGCGGGATCATGCCCTCCCGGGCCAGGAACAAGCGGTTCGTATCCTCCTGGTTGCCGCGCAGCGCCGCGAACAGCTGCACCTGCTCGGGAGGGGGCGGCATGAACCGGGCTGCCTGCTCATTCATGCGGTAGTCGGACATGCTCGCTTCGTTGCGCCGTCGCTCATAGCCGGCGAGCACCTCGTCGAGGGGAGACCTCCCAGTCAGCCCAGCGTCGAGAGCGTCTGCCAGCGCTTCCGCATCGCGCAGCGCGTCGCTCATGCCGAGCGCGAGGTAGGGGTCCTTGTGATAGCCTGCGTCGCCCACGAGTGCCCAGCCGGGACCATAGGGCCTGCGGAAGAAGTTCGGGAGGTCGGTCGCGCCGTAGAAGCGCTCCTCGCGCGTGCCGCCGCGGACCCGCACCGCCAACTCCGGCGCCCGATCGAGTGTGGCCATGAACTGGCCCTCGATGTCAGCCCGCACCGCCGGCAATTCCTCCGCCGGCCAAGCGAGAAACACGGCGAAAAGGCCGTCGTTCGTCGGAAACGCGAAGATAACCCGCTTCTCCCGGACGTAGAGCTCCAGGCCACGAGCGGGCACGCCGCTCCAGTAGGAGAAGTACCAGCAGGTAAGGACCGGCACGCTCCCGTACACCGATGCCTGGACGGCGCGCGCGAGCGTCGAGTTCCGACCGTCTGCACCCACCGTCACCTTGGCCCGCTCCTGGACGGGCGTGCCGCTGCGGATGTCGTGGCCGTGCACGCCGGTGATGCGCTCGCCGTCGCTGGTGACGCCATCCACGACGAATCCCTCACGCATCTCGACGCCCGCCTCCACGGCTGCTGCGACGAGGAGCGCGTCGAACACACGCCGGCGCGGACCATAGCCCAGCGCGACGCCATCCACCACCAGGTCGATGCCCACTAGGGAGAACCTGCCCTCATCCAGAGTCATGGTCGTGATGGGCGGGCAGCCGGATGCCTCGATCCGGCCGAGCAGGCCCCAGCGGTGGAGGCAGCGCGGGCCTTCGCGATGGATGAGGTGGCCGTGCGGGATGTCGCTGGGGAATGTGGCCCGATCCACCAGCAGGACCTTGTGGCCCTCGCGGGCCAGCAGCATCGCGGTCGGAGCGCCGGCGCAGCGCGCCCCGATGACAACGACGTCGTACATCGTGCCCTCCTGTGTGCTCGCGCGTGCTCGCGCGCCCGCCCCGCACCTCCGTGGCCTGAGCGCAATAATCCCGGGTAACGCTGTACATCGTAGCACGTGTACCGGGTAAACCCTACGCTACATTCCGGGTCCGCCTGAACAGTCACGGTCGAGTGAGAAAATAGTCATACGCTACGTTGGGCGCACTCGTTGGGGATGCGTGTAGACGTTCACCGTGTCGCCGCGCAGAAAGGCGGCGAGCGTCACGCCGGTGGCCTCCGCGAGATCCACGGCCATGCTGGAGGGCGCGGAGACGGCGGCCAGAATGGGGATGCCCGCGGCCAGCGCCTTGAGCACGATCTCGAAGGAGAGCCGCCCGCTGACGAGCAGGACCACGCGGCGCAGCGGCAGCGCGTCATCCAGCAGCGCGCGGCCCACGAGCTTGTCCACCGCGTTGTGCCGGCCGATGTCCTCGCGCAGCGCCAGCAGCCTTCCGTCCGTGTCGAAGAGGCCCGCGGCGTGCAGCCCGCCAGTGTGCGCGAAGACACGCTGACCCGCGCGCAGGCGGTCCGGCAAGGCATAGAGCGTGTGGGGCGCGACGACCACATCATCCGGCGGGAGCGGCGGCAGTGTCGCGCAGACCTGAGCAACGCTGTTCTTCCCGCAGACGCCACAGCTCGCGTTGACGGCGAACGCGCGCGAGTAGCCTTTCTCGTGGACACGGCGGGCGAGGTCTATGCCGGGCGCCGCCTCCACTTCGAGGACGTTGGGCGACGGCAGGCCATCGGCGTCGGTCCCGGGGTGTAGCGCGACGAGCTCGGAGCGCCCACGCAGCAGGCCTTCACTGAAGAGGAAGCCGGCGGCCAGTTCCTCATCCTGGCCGGGGGTACGCATGATGGCGGCGAGCGACTCCGGGGCAACGCCGGGCGTTGTGGCGCGCACACGGAGCTCCAGCGGCTCCTCGACGGCCAGTTCGTCGCGCAGCGCGCCGGACTCCTCGCCGCGCCAATGCGCGATCTCGATGGAGACCTGTCGCAGCGCATCCTCGGCTGAGCGCCATCCCTGGCTCATGGTCGCGCGCCTTCCGGTGGCGCACTGTGCTGGCGCACGAAGTCGAGTGCCTTCTTCAGCCGGCCACGCGCGCGGCGGGTGCTGAGGAAGCTGGCCTCGCGCGGATGGATCTCCAGCGTGATGAGGCCACTGTAGCCGTCCTGCGCCATCTTGCCGAGCAGCGCGGCGAGCGGCAGCTCACCCTCGCCCGGTAGGCGGTGCGTCAAAGGCTTGCGCCCGCGCCAGATCACGTCGCTCAAGTGGAGATTGCGCATCACCGGCCGCAGGATCTCGTAGCAGGCGAGCACATCTTCGCCATTGGCGCCGGCGTGACAGGTGTCGAACGTGACGCCACAATCGCGCTCCTTGGCGAAGCGCGCCAGATGCTCCAGGTCGTCGAGGTAGTATCGTTTGGTCCGCTTATTAAATTGGCTCGACTCCAGGCCGATCTGCACCGCTTCGGCGCCGAGCGCCCGACCGGCGCGCAGGCTCTCGCTGTAGCGTCGCGCGCGCGGCGACTCAGGCGTGGTGAAGAACGGAAGATGGACCACGAAGAGCTCAGCGCCAATCGCGCGACTCACACGGGCCAGGCGCGGGATGGCCTCGCTGGCTTTGCGCGGCCAGCCGGGGAGGGGGTAGAAGGGCGGATGGACGCTGAGCGCGGGCACCCCGGCGTGCGCGATGGCTTCACGGAGGGGGTCCGCGCCTCGCAGCACATACCCCGGCCCCAGCACCAGCTCGACGCCATCGTAGCCGAGGTCGCGCGCGAGGTCGAGGCTGTAGCGCAGCCCGCGCTGATAGAACGTCCCGGTTGAAAAGCTCACTCGCATGGCAAAAGCGTACCTTCCAGCAAAACGCGAAGTCAACCGGCGGCGTAGAGCGTCTCAAGCAGGGCGCCGAGCAGTGTCGGATTCGCCGCCGCCAGCACGCTATACGGCCGGGTAAACTCGACTTCACCCAGCGGCTCGCCACGCGGGCCGGTCAACAGACCGCCTGCCTCGCGCAGCACCAGCGCGGGCGCCATGAAGTTCTCCGGCGTGAGGCGCGTGCGCAGGTCCACGTAGGCGTCGTACGCGCCCTGGGCCACGTAGCAGAGATCGAGCACCGTCGCGCCCACCCGGCGAATCGTCGAGGCGTTTGTCACCAGCCGCCAGACGAGTTCCGCCATGGGCCGGCCGCTCTCAGGATCGGGCGTCTGCGTCTCCGGCGTTCGCGCGCGTCCGAGATTCACGCCGAGCGTCGTATAGCGGAGCTCCGTGACCGGCGAGCAGTGGATGGGGCGGCCGTCGAGCAGCGTTCCCTGTCCGCGCGCGGCGACATACGCCGATCCGGTGAAGATGTCGCCACAGAAGGCGTACTCCACGAGATCGGGGTCCAACGGCGCGTCGGCGGGCAGCGCGGCGACCGCGAAGCCGACCGAGCGGATACCGCGCTTGAAGTTGTTGCTGCCGTCGCAGGGATCGAGCACGAGCGTCCAGCGCGGCGACTTGCCGACGGTGAGAGCGCCTGCCTCCTCGCTCAGGAGGCGGAAAGCGCCAAGGTATTCACGGGCGACATCTAGCGCGATGCGCTCGGCGTTGGCGTCGAAGGCGCGAGTCATCTCGCCCTTGGGGTTGGTGGCGACTGCGCCGTGGGCCCCTACCGATTGGCCGTCGCCGAGCAGGTAGGCGCGCGCGGCGTCGAACATGGCGCGGAAGACCGGCCGTGGATCGTCCTGCGCGGGTGTGCGGGACGAGCGATTGAGGGATGCAAATGTCATGTGGCGCCGCTCCGCGCTTCTTCCAGAATACAACTGGCATGCAAACTGCCACTCTCCTGTGGGATCTATCTCCGGTGTGGCATAATGGGGGCCACTATGCGGTGAGCCACAGGTGGGACCAGCGTATGGCGAGGAGGGCAGCTTCCGCGCCATGATGATACTATACAGATGGCGAGAGACACAGACCACATCAGGCGGAGCGTACGGCGTAGGAGCTCCGTGAAATCCCGACGCGAATGACACCGGGGACCAAGGGAGGACTGCCGCGTGCGCTGGCCGTTAGAAGCCGTAGATGAGACAGACGCCGCGAGGATGACGCGACGCAAATGGCTTCACTTCGCGCTCGAGCTGCTGCTCGTCATCGCCGTGCTTGTCGCCACGCGTGTGATGTCCAATCAAGTGTGGAAGCTGCCCGACGGCGACGTCAAGGAGTATCGCGACTACGCGCTCTCCTTCTGGACCTCCGCGCCCTACTTCCACCAGCTTCCGGTCGAGTACCCGCCGCTGGCGATCATTCCGTTCACGTTCGCCGTGCTGCCGGGATGGTGGGACTATCACGTGGTCTTTGCGGTGTGGATGGGTCTGCTTGTCCTGCTCGGCTATCTGGGATTTCTGGTCTACGCGAACCGGCGCCGAGCCATCATCTATCTGGTCTACCTCGCGGTTGGATCGGCCGCCGTGGTGCTGTCGCGCTTCGACATCGTGCCCGCGCTGATTACGCTGGTGGCGCTGTGGCTGGCGGAGCGGCGGCGTTTCGGGTACGCCTACGTGCTGATCGCCGCCGGTATTTTGACCAAGTTGTACCCGGGCTTCCTGCTGCCGGTGGTCGCGATCGAACATTGGCGCGTCGCGACGGCCCGCGCGATCGCCGAGGGGCGCGACACACTGAAAGGGGCGACGACGTGGTGGCGTGGCTCACCACGCCAGATCGCGCGCCAGTTTCTCGCGCGGCCGGCGACGAAGCGCGTGGCGCAAGGGGTCGCGCTCTGCCTGGGATTAACGGTGCTCGGTTTCGCCTGCGCGATGGCGCTCAGCCCGGCGGGCGCGCTCTCCGGCTTCGGCTACGCGAGCAAGCGCCCATTGCAAGTAGAGTCCACGCCCGCCTCGATCCTGTGGATCGGCTCGCTCTTCGGCATCCCCGCCGCCCCCAACTATTCGTTCGTCTCGCTCAACTACGTCGGCGCGCTGGATGGGGTGTTGAAGCCGCTCTCAGCGGTGGCGCTGGTGGGGGGCTGTCTGTGGGTCTACTGGCGGCAGACGCGCGGCCGGCTAACGGTCGGTCAGGCGTTTTTAGCCTGCCTCTGCGCCGTGCTTGTAACCAACAAGATCTTCAGCCCGCAGTACCTCATCTGGGTACTGCCGGTGGTCGCGTACATCGAGGGCTTCGACACGCTATGGCTGGTCATCTGCGTGCTGACGACGCTGGATTACCCGATCATCTATCAGATGCGCCACCCCATCTGGACAGTCACGTTCTCCTGGCAGTTCATGCCGGTGCTCGCGCTGCGCAACGTCTTGCTCCTGTGGGCGACGATCCGCGCGATCCTGCGTACCCGCGCGTCCGCGCCGCGCACGGCGCAGGCGCTGCCAGCGGTCACCGCGCCGCCTGTCATGCCATCTGAACCAGAACCGAGCCGGGGCGGCGAACCGGCGCTCGCGGGACAGGCGGAACGATGAAGCCGATACGTGACCTGAGCCAGCCGTTTTCGCGCGGGGTGGCGCTCGCCTGGGTAATCATCGTCTGCGCGCCGCTGGTCGCCTCGGTGCTACTGGATACGCCGGCGGATGGCTTGCCGCTCCTCGGCATCGTGATCTGGATTGTGCTGATGCGCTATGCGCGGCGACTCTCGCCGGCGCTGCGCGCGGACATGCTGACGCGCAGGGGGCAGTATACACAGGCGCTTGACATGGCGGAACGGGCGCTGGCGGTTGATGGTGACGGCGCGTGGATGGGGCCGCGGCGGCTCGTCTGGCTCAACCGGCGCACGACGGCGCTGCTGGCGCTCGGCCAGTATGACGCGGCGCTCGGCTCCGCGATCGAGGCGCTCGTCACGCACGCGGACTCCGAGACGATCAGCAACTGCGCGCAGGCGCTGGCCCGCTTGAACCGCTATGATGAGGCGACGCGAGCCGCGCGGCTGGCGCTGTCACTCTCCCGCGAGCGCTCGCTGACGGCGCAGACGAGCCTGGCGATGGTCATGCTGGGGCGGGACCGGCCGGCGGAGGCCGAGGCGCTGGCCCGCGCGGCGCATATGGATGCGCGCTCGCTGCTGCCGCTGGTGCGCCCGGAGCAATACGCGATCTGTCTGGCGACGCTCAGTCGCGCGGAACGGTCACTGGGACGGCGCGAGGCGGCGGAGCGCACGCTCCTGGAGCTTCGTAAGGCGATTCACAAGTCGCCCTTCCTGCATGCGATGGTGATGATCGAGGAGGCCGACGCCCACACCGAGACCGAAGAAGAGCGCGCGCGGGCATGGGGTCTCATCTTCGCGGCGCGGGGCCTCGCGCCCGATTACACCTACTGGTATGCGCTCCAGCCTGGCACGTTCGCGGCCCTGCGAGACGACGCGCGCATGACTGATCTCATCCTGGCGGCAGAGCGGCGTTTCGCGGAGATCGCGTCGCTCGCGCCAGGGCTGGAGGTCGTGGAAAAGGCGTTGGCCTTCGCGACGCGGACGGGCACGTCGCGGCCGGCGGCGCAGTCCAGCCGGGAGGCGCTACTGGCGCAGGTGTTCACGCTCGGCGGCACTTTCATGCTGCTGCTGTTCTGGACCTGGCGCTTCTTCCTGTCGGGCAACGCCTGATATCAAGTCCGTTTGAGCGGTTGTCGTTTTGGATGTGCTCACCTCCTGCCCCCTCTCCCGTGCGCGGGCGAGGGGGAACGGGAATCTGACCCGGCAGGTCGCGGCCCTGGCTCCCCTTCCCTCCGCAGGGGGAAGGGTGGGGGGATGAGGCAGCCTGGCGACGAGGACGAGGGGAACCCAACCCCGGCAGGTCGCGACGCTGGCTGCCCTTCCCTCCGCGGGGGAAGGGGCTGGGGGGTTAGGTTCCGCAGGAACGGGGGGCGAGGTCCGCGGGAGCAGGCCAGGCTCCGCCGACCTACGCGCGCTTGCCCGCGATGGCCAGCGCCTTGATGAAGTTGGTCGCCAGCGTGGCGAACTCCTCGCTGTGATAGTCCTCGAGGTGGCCGGCGTCGCAGAGCATGGCGATGTCCCGGTCAATCGGCAGTTGCGCGAGCAGCGGCGCCCCCGTCATCGCGACAAGCTCCGCGCCGTTGCTGGGTCCAAACAGCTCATTGCGGCTGCCGTCGGGCATGGTCAGGTACGCCATGTTCTCGACGATGCCGAGCAGCTTGCCCTTGAGAGTCTGGACCATCTTGATGCATTTGACGACGATCTCCGTAGCGAGCATCTGCGGCGAAGAGACGATGACCACGCCATCGAGCGGCAACGACTGCATGACGGTCATCGGCGCGTCGGAGGTGCCCGGCGGCAGGTCCACCAGCAGGAAGTCCAGCTTGCCCCAGTCCGCGTCGCTATAGAACTGCTTGATCGCGCTGGAGACCATCGGCCCGCGCCAGACGACGGGATCGGTGCTCTCGGGCAGGAACATGTTCATAGACATGATCTTGACGCCGCCGACGGAGCGCAGCGGCTCGATGCCGCCCGGCCCCTTCTGCGGGGCGCCGCGCAGGCCGAACTCCTTGGCGATGCTGGGCCCGGTGATGTCGCCGTCGAGGATGCCGACCTTGAGCCCCTGGCGCTGCAGCGCCACGGCGATCAGGCCGGTGACCAGCGACTTGCCGACGCCGCCCTTGCCGCTCATGA
>DATEGV010000366.1:0-5118 GCA_035279925.1 Ktedonobacterales bacterium
CGACGCGGGCGTCCAGATGGCGGGCGAGCCGCTCCATGCCGGCGTCCGCCTCATTTAGCAGCGCCTCCACCTCGTCGGCGGTGGCTCCGGGGCGCAGCGGCACAGCGATCTCCACCGTGCGGGTCTGCCCGTTGATCGTGAATGTCGCCGATTGTTTGAGCCAGAGATATTCGCCGTTCTGTTCCATCTGCCGCACCCGCGCCCTCTACTCTACACCGTACCTGACAGCGCGCCTGCCGCCACGTTCAGACGCCACACTTCATTATATGCCACGCGCGCCCGCTCAGGGGCGCCTCGTCGTCACTAGTGAGACGGGCGAGGGGCCGCGCAACGTCACAACCGGGCGGTATGGACAAGCGCGCGATAACGAGGTATGCTTGTTGCCAGAAGAGCTAGGCTCGACTACACTTCACGGTACCTGAGGAGCGGGTATTCTCTCTGACGGACCCGTGGATGGAGAACGCGGACTGGTCGCGAGGCGCGATCGGTTCGGCCGGCGGCGCGTTCATTGGTGGCGGAGGATATGTCAGGATTACGACTGTGGCAGTCGCGATCCTCTGGAGCCACGCTTCGAAGTTGGGCGTGGCGGGTGATCCCTCTCTTGTTTCGGTAGGAACCAGCGCGACTAATCCTTCCCAGTTGGTGGATGTCCCTGTCTCGAGGCGCATGTGATGGTGGCTTGCGCGGCGCGACAACACCGCGTGGCGCCGCCAGGGGGTATGGGGGCGGTATGGAAAAAGCCAAAGTCGTGCTCATCGTGGAAGACGATGAAGATATTCGAGAGGTTATCGCAATTTCGCTGGGCGCGGAGGGATTCGACGTGCGCCTGGCGTCCAACGGACAACAGGCGCTTGAGGAGGTGGAGCGGGAGACGCCGGACGTCATTCTGCTGGATATGTTGATGCCGGTGATGAGTGGCTGGGAGTTCAAGAACCGCTACTTCCTCAGGCCGGGACCATACGCCCCGATCATCGTGCTAACCGCCGCGCCGGACGCCGCCCGCCGCGCCGCGGAGGTGAACGCGAACGATTTCATTGCCAAGCCGTTCGATCTCAAGAAAGTTACGGAGATTGTGCGCCGGTACGCGAACCTTCCGCATGGCGGGGGAACGCCGCCGACGCCGGCGCCATGAGCGAATGTCAGCCGTCCTCATCCTCCGTCCCCTCGCGAGGGGAAGTGGAGCCAGACATCGGAGCCTGCTCGACGGTGTGCAGAAAGTTCCACGACTTCAGATCGCGGTCGAGGTGGTAGCGCAGCGAGCTCTGGATGGTTCCCTCGGCCTCGTGTTGCAGACTCGCCTCCAGCCGCAGCTTGGGAAGCGCGTCCCACTCGGTCGTTTGCAGGAGTCGCAGCACCTTGAACGTGTTGAGCGTGAGCCGGCGCTGGGCATAGCGCGAGCAATGCGGGCAGAGCGCGCCACCCAACTCCGCGCTGTAGCCGTTCTCTTCGGGGCGCAGGGGCGTGTCGCAGCCGGCGCAGGTGTGCAGCGCGGGACGGTAGCCAAGCTCATCGAGCAGGTGCAGCTCGAAGTAGCGCAGCGCCAGCCACGCGAGCGCGCGGTCGTCGCGCTGGGCCGTCTCGTTCAGCAGGGCCAGCGTGCGGATGAAGAGACGATACAGGCGGGGGTGGGGGTCGGCGTCTTCGAGGAAGCGATCCACAAGCTCGGCGACATACCAGGCGCCGGTCGCGTGCCAGAGCCGCTCACGCAGGGCGTCGAGCCGTTCACGGGCCTCCGCCTGGGTGACGATATCCAGGTCCCGCCCGGTGGCCAACAGCAACTGGGTACGGGTGAACGGCTCGAGGTGGCCGGCGAGCCGGCTGGTGGTGCGCCGCGATCCCTTGGCGATGGCGCGCAGCTTCCCATAACTGGGGGTAAAGAGCGTAAGGATGCGGTCGGCCTCACCAAAATCGGTGCGCCGCAGGACGATGGCTTCGGTTGCATAGACGCGCGGATGTTGGGGCATGGAGTTCTCGTACAGATAATCGCGTTCGGCTCGCCACTCTCCCTATTCTAGCGCAGCCGCTGGAAACCGGTGATGGACCGGCTATAGACCGACCATAGTCCGGCTCACGAGGTGGCGATGCCGTCAATGAGCCAGGTGTTGCCGGAGTATTGCGAGAGCTCTATCGCATAGGTCCGCGGGGTGTTGGGGGCGAGCGCGCGGGTAACGGCGACCTGAGCGGCCACCTTACCGCCACTGTCATTCTCAATGCTGACGATGCGCGCGCTGAGGACGCGCCCGTAGTGGTCGTCGTCGGCGGCCAGACTATCGAGCACACTCGCGCGGTCGGTGATATTCGTCTGACTGTTGGTCAAATAGTCGTAGGCGCGCGAATAGTTGCGTCCGCGCAGGGCAGTGAAATAGCCGGTGATGGTGGCGTTCGGCGTAGAGCGGTCGGGCGGCGTGAGGTTGTGGATGGCGGTCAGCCCCAGGAAGACGCCGAGCGCGATCACGACGAGGAGGCCGGCGCTCAGGAGAACCGGCGACCTGAACCATCGGCGGCGTTTGCCGTCGTCAGACGTCGCGCTGTCGTTGTCACGCGAGGACTTCCAATCGGCGCTGGCCACGTCGGCTGGCGCGGGAGTCTCCAGGGCGGCGCGGTTGATGGCGGGTCGCGGCTGAGTGGGGAGCGCGCCTGTGCTCATCGGCCGGGTGGCGGCGGGGTCGCCGGGGCGCCGCGCGTGAACGCCGCCTGGGGTGGGCGACGAGACGGGCATGGGCGACGTGGCGCCGGGAGCCGAACGGGCGAAGTCCTGGCGCGCGCTGTAATTGGGCGGCACGGAGGGATAGGGCAGCGGCGGACTGGCGCCGCGCTCGACCGCTGGGGTGAATGGCTGGCCGGCCAGCGCCCGCGCGAACTCCGCGACGGATTGGAAGCGATCGGCGGGGCGAATCTCCAGCGCCTTGCGGATGACGCCGTCGGTCTGCGCGCTGATGTTCGGATTGATGGCGCGCGGGCTCAGCAGCTTGTGGTCGAGGGCGACCCGCTCGACGGCGGTGGGTGGTATGCCGCCGGTAAGCAGTTGGTAGAGCGTCGCGCCCAGGCCATAGACGTCCGACCAGGGGCCGGTCTGGCCGGCGGCGGTGTATTGTTCGGGCGGCGCGTAGCCCTCTGTGCCGGCCTTGCGCACGAAGGTCGCCGTGCGGCCAGCGCCAGGCAGGTGCTCCTTGGCGATGCCCAGGTCCACGAGCACGGGATGGCCGGTCGGCGTGACGATGATATTGGCGGGCTTGACGTCGCGGTGGAGGATCGGCGGGATGCGGGTATGGAGGTATTGCAGGGCGCCGCAGATGGGTAGAATCCACGCGATCACCTGCTGCTCGGCCATCGGGCGCCCACCCAGACGCGAGAGCTTCTGTTCGAGGTTATCGCCATCTACGAAGTCCATGACGAGGTAGAGGCGGTCATGCCAGCCGAAGTGCTCGCGCACCTTGGGGATGCTGTTGTGGTCGAGTGACTGGAGCCACTGGCTCTCAAGCTCGAACTGCTTGCGGGCGCCGGAGGATTGGTCAATCAGCTCTTTGAGGGCGAAGACGTTGCCCTTGCCGTAGACCTCATCGCGCACCTGATAGACCGTGCCCAGGCCGCCCCGTCCGACGGTGTTCTCGATCAGGTACCGCTCGCGCACGACGGTTCCGATGGGAAGCGGTTCATTGGTCCCGCCGGCCATAGGGTACTTCCTCCCGCACGCTCTCCGCGACATAGCGCGCCCTTGCGCCCGGCCCCACCACGCATGGTAGCTCTTCGGAATGCGCCCAGTATAGCGACGGATGGGGCGCGCGTCAACCAAACGAGAACGCGATAGGCCCTTTGTGCCGGTCAGGGCCGGCATGCTACCATCTCACCTATGATATCCAGCGCGGTTTATCGAGGAGCGCGTCATGGCTGAATCGGTCCCTGTTCCCGTCATCCCCCGTCCCGCCGCGGCCGTCGTCGTCGCGCGCGGGCGACCGGGAGGCGGCGTCGAGGTCTTCATGGTGCGCCGCCACATCAGAAGCGAGTTCGTGCCGGACGCCTTCGTCTTCCCCGGCGGCTCCGTCAAGCCGAGCGACAGCGCCTCTGAGCGGGTGCCACCCTGCGCGCCGGTTCCAGAGGGCCGTGTCGCGTTGGGAACGGGATTCCGCGTGGCCGCGCTGCGCGAATGCTTTGAGGAGGCCGGCGTGCTGGTCGCGCGTCGGGGAGACGCGCCGCTCGCGATCCCGCCGGAGGACGTGGCGCGCTTCGGGGCGTATCGCAACGCGCTGGATCACGATGAGATGACGCTGGAGGACGTGGCGACGCGGGAAGGGCTGACGCTGGCGACGGATGAGCTCCTGCACTGGGCGCACTGGATCACCCCCGAGGCGTTTCCCAAGCGGTTCGAGTTCTAATCGAAACGGGAACATGCCTTGCCCAGCAGGCCAGAACCGGATCCAAGCGTTCTTGAAGGACAGTGCGGAAATCAGGCCAAGTTCCTTCCATACCATCCATCACTTCCAGCGCATCCATTGTTGTGAACAAGTGCAGTCGCTGGTCACCTCGCAAAAAGCTGGCTAGAGTCTCTTCCCAGCCGAAGAGGACCAGGAATCGTGGTTTCATCTCATGTCGCCAGAGCACGACCTTGACGCCCAGATTGCGCATCAGTATTCGTTTCGTCTGCATTGGCAGGGTATCAAGTTGAGGAAGTACATCGCGTGCCCATGCCTCAAACGTTTGCATGGTCAACGAGTGCTCCGCCTGAACCTGAGTAGTTAATGCTACCTCGGCGCGGCGCGCCTCATGTTCACGCATCTCTTTTGCGTTTGCTGCCATACGCTGTTCGTACATGGCTATGACATCATCATCTCTGCCTATCACGAGCTTCTCTGTGCGCGCTAGCAGGGTGTCGTTGCTGGAGTTCAGTTCGGCTATCCGGTCTTCTATGGCCCGTAACGTCGAAGCTGTGCCCTCGAACCGTTCCCGTGACCCTTCTACCATTTCATTGTACAGATTCCGGATGTGCTGGCTGTCCTGGAGCATCGTTTTCACCTGCGCCCACACCTCCCTATCGAGTAACGGCGTCTGCCTTGCTGTGCCTCCACCGCTGCATGTTGTGCTCCCGCGATTGTCGCAGTAGTACGCGTATCCTCCGTTCAT
>DATEGV010000367.1:0-6985 GCA_035279925.1 Ktedonobacterales bacterium
GCCGAGGCGATGCGCTGGATCGGCCTGGACTACGCTGCCCGCGCGAAGACTCGCGCCTCGGTGCTGACCGACGCCGGAGACCCGCGCGCCGCCGCGTCACAGGTCCGCGTGATCAGCAAACGCATGGCGAGCTATGCCGGCCATGACGCGGCTCTCAATACGGAGATGGACGAGCTTGAGGCGCTGATGACCGCGCTCGCCGAGGGGAAAATCAGCAAGGCGGAGAGTAAAGAAGCGTACTTCCAGTCGCAGCGGCGCTCGCGCGGCCAGAAGGACTATCGCGGCGGCTCAGACAAGTAGGGGGCCGACCTCACCCTCGAACCAAGAGAACCTCACCCCCCAGCCCCCTCTCCCACAGGAGAGGGGGAGGCAGAGGCTCGCTGTCCGTGAGGTGGAGGCTGGCGACTAGTGATCGTCGTAGGAGATAGGTCTAACCGCGCTCATCCCACCGGCAGCGGCAGCATGCGCGCGAGGAAATGGCCGGTGTAGCTGGCGGGATTCTGGGCAACCTGCTCCGGTGTGCCTTCCGCGATGATCTCGCCGCCCCGGTCGCCGCCTTCGGGGCCGAGGTCAACCAGCCAGTCGGCGGACTTGATCACGTCGAGGTTGTGCTCGATGACGACCACCGTGTTGCCGGCGTCCACCAGCCGCTGGAGCACTTGCAGCAGCCGCTCGACGTCCGCGAAGTGCAGGCCGGTCGTCGGCTCGTCCAGGATGTACAGCGTGCGACCCGTGGCTCGCCGTGAGAGTTCCGCCGCCAGTTTGATGCGCTGCGCCTCGCCGCCGGAGAGCGTCGTCGCCGGCTGACCGAGGCGGATGTAGCCCAGGCCCACATCGTTGAGTGTGGAGAGCTTGTTCTTGATCGAGGGCACGGCGTCGAAGAAGGTCAGCGCCTCCTCGACGGTCATCTCCAGCACGTCGGAGATGGTCTTACCCTTGTAGTGGATCTCCAGCGCCTCGCGGTTGTACCGTTTGCCTTTGCAGGCCTCGCACGGCACGTGCACATCCGGCAGGAAGTTCATCTCGATGGTGAGCGTGCCGTCGCCCTTACAGACCTCGCAGCGCCCGCCCTTGATGTTGAAGGAGAAGCGGCCGGGCTGGTAGCCGCGGACCCGCGACTCCGGCACCTGCGCGAAGATCTCGCGGATCGTCGTGAAGGCGCCCGTGTAGGTGGCGGGATTCGAACGGGGCGTCCGGCCAATCGGCGACTGATCAATGTCAATCACCTTGTCCAGCGCGTCCACTCCCTCGATGCCGTCATGGTCGCCGGGCCGCGTGTGGGCGCGATTGAGCTGCTGCGCCAGCGACTTGTGCAGGATCTCGTTGACCAGCGAGCTCTTGCCGGAGCCGGAGACGCCCGTGACGGCGACGAACCGCCCCAGCGGAATCTCGACATCCACGTTCTTGAGATTGTTCTCGCGGGCGCCGCGTATCCACAGACTGCGCCCGTTGCCGTCGCGCCGGCTCGCCGGGACCGGGATGCGCCGCTTGCCGGAGAGGAACTGGCCCGTCAGGGACTTCGGGTTCGCCGCGACCTCCGCCAGCGTGCCCTCCGCGACGACATAGCCGCCGTGCTCGCCGGCGCCGGGACCGATGTCAATGATGTGGTCGGCGGCGTGCATCGTGTCTTCGTCGTGCTCGACGACCAGCAGCGTGTTGCCCAGGTCGCGCAGGTGCAGCAGCGTGCGAATCAGGCGGGCGTTGTCGCGCTGATGCAGGCCGATGCTCGGCTCGTCCAGGATGTAGAGCACGCCCATCAGGCTAGAGCCGATCTGCGTCGCCAGGCGGATGCGCTGCGCCTCGCCGCCGGAGAGCGTCGCGGCGGCGCGATTCACCGAGAGATAGTCCAGGCCAACATCCACAAGGAAGCCAAGCCGGGCGATGATCTCTTTGAGCACCTGGCGCGCGATGACACGCTCCCGTTCGGTCAGCGGCGAGACGTTCTCAGTGTCGGCGCCGCCGGTCGCCGGCACGACACGCAGCCGCCCGTTCTTCGTCGAGTTGCCGGAGTTGCCGGATTTCGCGTTTTTCGCCCTGACCGATGTCATGCCGTTAACCGCCGCGTCCGCGTGTCCATTGCCGTTGTGCCCGTTCCCGTTGTGCCCGTTCCCGTTGTAGCCGTCGTTCAGGGCGGCGTCCATCGTCTCAACCGAGGCCAGCGCGCGGAAGAAGGCCAGCGCGTTGAGGATCGAGAGGTTGCCGACCTCGACGATATTGCGGTCGCCGACGGTGATGCCAAGGATCTCCGGCTTGAGTCGGGCGCCCTTGCAGACGGGGCAGGGCCGCGACGACATGTACTGCTCGATGTCCGCGCGGGCGCTCTCGGACGCCTCTGAGTAACGGCGCTCCAGATTGGGAATCACCCCGCTGAAGTGGGTAGCGTGCTCGCGCCGTGTGCCCTGCCGGTTGCGATAGGCGAAGGTCACATCTTCGGGCGCGCCGTAGAGCACGATCTTGCGGGCCTCGTCGGTGAGCTTCTTCCAGGGTGTGTCCAGGCTGAAGCCATACTGCCGGGCAACCGAGCGGATGATGCTCGTATACCACGTGCTGACGCTGGCGACGCGGCTCCACGGCGCGATCGCGCCCTCGTTGATGCTGAGGTCGCCGTTGGTGACGATCAACCCCTCGTCAATTTCGAGCTTGGCGCCGAGGCCGGTGCATTCCGGGCAGGCGCCCTTGGGGCTATTGAAGCTGAAGCTGCGCGGCTCGACCTCTTCGAGGCTGATGTTGCAGTAGACGCAGGCGAACTTCTCTGAATAGAGCCGTTCCTCACCGCCGATGATGGAGACAAGCACGATGCCGTTGCCGAGCTTGAGCGTCGTCTCGACGGAATCGGCGACGCGCGTGCGTTGGCTCGCCTCCGGGTCCACATTGTCAGTGGCGTGCGCGCTGTATGCCGTGGGGCGCTCCGCGACGAGCAGCTGCCCGGAGCCGTTGGTGTGATTCTCCTCGGCGGCGGACTCGACCCGCGGGTGGCGGATCACCAGGCGGTCCACGACCACCTCGATGGTGTGCTGCTTGTATTTGTCCAGGTCAATATCTTCGGCGAGGTCGCGCACGTCGCCATCTACCCGCGCGCGCACGTAGCCCGCCCGGCGCATCTCCTCGAAGATCTGCTTGTACTCGCCTTTGCGCTGGCGCACGAGCGGCGCGAGCAGCATCAGCCGCGCGCCGTCCGGCAGGCCGGTGATGGCGTCCACGATCTGCTCGACGGACTGCTGGCTGACTTCGCGCCCGCAGTTGGGGCAGTGCGGATGTCCGATGCGGGCGTAGAGCAACCGCATGTAGTCGTAGACTTCGGTGACGGTGCCGACGGTCGAGCGCGGGTTGTGCGAGGTGCTTTTCTGGTCAATCGAGATGGCCGGTGAGAGGCCTTCGATGTGGTCGAGGTCCGGCTTCTCCATCTGGCCGAGAAACTGGCGCGCGTATGAGGAGAGCGATTCGACATAGCGGCGCTGGCCCTCGGCGAAGATCGTGTCGAAGGCCAGGCTGCTCTTGCCGGAGCCAGAGAGGCCGGTGATGACGACGAGCTTGTCGCGCGGGATGACGACATCAATGTTCTTGAGGTTGTGTTCGCGCGCGCCGCGCACGAGGATGCGATCAAGTGGCATATGACACAGTTCCGTTTGGGAATAGGGAAGACACGGGAAAGGCAAAAAGGGCGCGCTGGTTGCTGACCTCCAGGCGCATAGGACACCCCTCCAGTATAGAACGCTTGTACCAAAAGGTCAAGCTGAACGGGACGACCCAACCCCCATAGAACCTAACTTCCCGGCCCCCTTCCCTATCCGGAAGGGGGAGCCAGAGAGGCTGCCTCACCCCCTAGCCCCCTCTCCCTGCGGGGCGAGGGGGAACCAGAGACATTGTAGGCGCCTGACGCGGGGCGAAGGTAGGTTCGCCGCCGATGGTACCGCTCGCTCGTCTCGCGCCACCCGCAGACACGAGTATACGTCGCAATACCTGACATCTCCTGTCAGGTACCCCGGAAGGCGCGTCTTTCTTTCGGGGGGCAACGATGCCGCCGGTCATCTCGAATGGTGTCCCGCGACAGCGCCCAGCGCGCCCACACACGCCGCCGACACCGTCGAAAGCGCGAGCGTGACGAGCAAGAGGGCGAAGCTATGGGTGAGCAGTGAGGAGCCGGGCACGCCACGCAGGCCATGCCGCATCTGGCGCGCGAAGGTGTACGGCGCGGCGGTGACGGCGCGAGCGCAGAGACCGGAGACGAGGGCGGCCAGCGTCGCGGCGCAGGCTCCGGGCCGAACGGACCGTGCGCTATGCCCCGCGAACAGGCCGGCGAGGAAGAAGCCGGCGAGATGGATGACGATCAGCAGCAGCGCCAGCGCGATGACGCCGCCAAGCTGGTGGCGCGTGTAGGCGCGCGCGACGCCCCGCCCCATGATGATGTCGGTGGGGGTAAGCGCCGCCACGAGGAGCAAACTCCAGAGGACGACCATTCCTACCTGGCTCCGCGCCGCTGGCATCTGTGGCGACTCCTGACACTGCGCCTCACGTCACACTCCGACATATATCCTTGAGTATAGCCTCGAACCCGTTGCCATTCAGTTGCGCGCGGGCTAGCGCGCCGGTGGAGGTTCGCGCGGGGTGGTTGCCACTTTCCGTCGGGCCATTCGTAGACACTATCGAGATGTCTGCGTAGCCAACGCGGCCATGAGGACGCGCCAGCAGCCGGCCCGTAGAGGTGGGCTGGCGCGCGTGGCGGCAATGTTGGCATTATCTGTGCGTTGTGGCGAAGTACGCCGCCGAGTCCGCGGCTCCGCCTCAGCGTGCGCGCGAATCCTCTGCTTTCCTGGATGGAGGCTTTCCCTTGATGCAATCACCCGACCGTCAAAATGAAGGGCCGATGCGGCAACGCACGGACCCGAACGGCCAGGGCCCGCGCCCAAGCTTCTGGCGGCGCAACTTCGCCTGGCTGATTCTCGTGCTCTTGATTCCGTGGATACTGTATCTGTTCTTTCAGCCGGGCAGCTCCAGCGGCGAACAGGTGAGCTACTCGCAGTTCCTCACGCAGGTGCAGAGCGGCAACGTCAAATCGGTTACGCTCAACAATAATTCTGTCACCGGCACGTTCAAAACGCCGGTCCATTCCGACATGAATAGCCAGACGAACACGAAGTTCAATACGGTCGTGCCGAATCTGACGAGCGAAACAACGATCCCAGCCCTGACCTCGGCTAAGGTGCAGATCATCGCCAACCCCAGCGGCGCCAACCTCTGGCTGAGCGCGCTCATCAACTTCCTGCCGTTCATCTTCCTCATCGGCCTCTTCTGGTGGTTGATGCGGAGGGCCTCGTCGGCGCAGGGCGGCATCTTTAGCTTTGGGCAGAGCCGGGCGAAGATGTACATGGGCGGCAAGTCGAAGACGACCTTCGCGGATGTGGCCGGCGTGGATGAGGCCAAGGCGGATCTTGAGGAGGTGGTGGACTTCCTGAAGAATCCCGCTCGCTACTCACGTCTGGGTGGCAAGCTGCCGAAGGGCGTTCTGCTCGTCGGCCCGCCAGGAACCGGCAAGACGCTGATGGCCAAGGCGGTCGCGGGCGAGGCGGATGTGCCGTTCTTCTCGATGTCCGGTTCGGAGTTCGTGGAGATGCTTGTCGGCGTCGGCGCCAGTCGCGTGCGCGACCTCTTCGACCGTGCCAAGAAGACCGCTCCGTGCATCATCTTCATTGACGAGCTCGACGCGGTGGGCCGGCAGCGCGGCGCGGGCCTGGGCGGCGGTAATGACGAGCGCGAGCAGACGCTGAACCAGATCCTCGTCGAGATGGACGGCTTCGACGCGCGCCAGGCGGTGATCGTGCTGGCGTCCACCAACCGGCCGGACGTGCTCGATCCGGCGCTGCTGCGGCCAGGGCGTTTCGACCGCCAGGTGGTGGTGGATCGTCCCGACCGGCCAGGGCGCGAGGCGATCTTTATGGTGCATACGCGCGGCATGCCATTGGGGCCGGACGTGGACCTGACAGTATTGGCGCGCGGCACGCCGGGCATGGTGGGCGCGGATATCGCCAACGTCTGCAATGAGGCGGCCCTGTTGGGCGCGCGGCGCAATGAACCGGCGGTGACGATGCGCGACTTCGAGGATTCGATTGACCGCATTATGATGGGCGCGCAACGTCCGCTACTGCTCTCCGCCGATGAACGGCGCATCATCGCGTACCATGAGGGCGGCCACGCATTGGTGGCGCTGCTCACTCCCGGCTCCGATCCCGTCCGCAAGGTCACGATCGTGCCGCGCGGGCAGGCGCTGGGCGTGACACAAATCATGCCGCTGGACGACCGGCACAACTACGGCAAGGGCTACCTGCTGACCCGTATCGCCGTGGGCCTGGGCGGTCGCGTTGCGGAACAGGTCAGCATCGGCGAGATAACGACCGGCGCGGAGAACGACTTCCAGAACGTGAGCAACCTCGCCCGCGAGATGGTGACGCGCTGGGGCATGAGCAGGCGCATCGGCACGGTGTTCTTTGGCCGCGACCGCGACATCTTCCTGGGCAGGGAGATGAGCATGGGCCAGCAGAAGGACTACTCCGAGGAGACGGCGGCGGCGATTGACGAGGAGGTGCGCCGAATCATCAACGGACGCTACCGCTATGTCGAAACGCTGTTGACGACTTACCGCCCACTGCTCGATGAGATTGCCAAGCGCCTGCTTGAAAAAGAGGTCCTCGAGGAGGCGGAGCTGCGCGGCATCGTGGCGGCGGTGCCGGTCTCCGAGGTCACGGCGCTGGCGGACCGGGCTACCGATGAGGTTACGGCTCCAGACGGCCATGCGCTCAACGGCGATTCGGATCGCCCGTGGACGGTGCAGCCGCGCCAGCAGGAGGAGCCGCGCCCATCCAGCCTGGGATAAACCTCACCCCCCAACCCCCTCTCCCACGAGGAGAGGGGGAGCCATAGCCTGGGCGGGCCGGCGGTTGAAACCGCGCCTGGATGGCCTCCGGCCGCAAAGTCCGGCCAAGCCGGACTA
>DATEGV010000368.1:0-6439 GCA_035279925.1 Ktedonobacterales bacterium
GGATGTGCGCGACCACGGTCCGGGCATCGCGGAGAGCGACCTGCCGCACCTCTTCACGCGGTTCTTCCAGGTGGCGCGCTCGGCTCCGGACTGGGTGGGTGGCCTCGGGCTGGGCCTGTACATCGCGCAGGAGATCGCGCAAGCGCACGACGGTCGCATCACGGTTGAGTCGCAACGCGGCGAGGGCACGACGTTCTCGCTGCGGCTGCCGCTGGCGCCGGCGAGGGCGGGGAGGGCCGAGAAGGGCGAGAAGGCCGAGAAGCGGACGTGAGGCGCGCGGAGGGACGTAGAAGTAGCGCGGAGTTTCGCGGAGTAGTGCGCGAAGGATGCGGATTTTCATACAGGTGGTGTTAAGTGGCCGCACGGCAGGCGGTCGGCGAATGAATTCGCGCCTAGAGGGCGTCGCTCCGCACCGCCGCAAAGTCCACCTTCGCGGACTGGGAACACCGTATCCGGCATGAGTCGCACTCCCGAACTCGCGCAAGCGGGTTTCGCCGGCCGCCTGCTACAGGACCTCTTCACCCCCACCGCAAAGTCTGGCGCGAAGTTTGCAAATTGTTCTTAATGCGGCTTTGCATAATGCGGCTTCGCATACTTCGACGCGATGTGTGTTATGCTTAGCCGGCGTCAGCAGGGAGCACGAACCTCCGGAGCGGAAAGGTTGACGCGGATGGTGAATGGGCTGGATGTCATCGTCTCAATCAATCAGATGACCGGTCACGGCGTCTGTTTTCCCGCGCCGCGAGCTCGCGCAGGCGTCGCGCTCTTCGGTGGTTTATCCGGCTCCGCCAGCGATCCCGTGAGCGTCTTGGACGAACTGGCGCTCTACTGCCAGTCCGCCGGCATGACCGCGATGCGCTATGAACTGCGGGAGCCGTCGCACTTTGTGCCGACCGTGCTCGATCTGCGTGCGGTGGCGGCTGCTCTCTGCGAGCGCGGCGTCGAGCAGATGGTCTTCGTCGTCGAGTCGCAGACCGATCGCGCGGCCGCGTTCGCGCCTATCGCCTACCGGAGCGTTGTCGGTCTCGTCGGCAAGGTGACCGGCGTGGCCACGATCCTGAGTCCGACCGGCGACCAATCCCACACGCGGCAGCGCTTTCTCCCGCCAGACCTGCGTTTTCTCTATCGCCTGGCGCGCGCTCAGTCGGGCGGCGCCAACGGCTTTCTGCATGAGATGAGTCGCCCCGATGGATTGAGCGAGCTACTGTTCGCGCCCGGCGCGCCGCGGTCCGCTCCGGCGAGCGCCACCATCGCGCCGATCTACGCCTGGTGCCGGCGGACACTCTTCCCCCAGGCGGCTCCCCAGCGCGCCGGTGGGTCGGGCCTCTCCTTGCCGCTTGAGCCGGTTGCACTGGACGGGGATGACGCGGAGCAGACGCTCGCGGACCTCGCGGCGTTGGGGGGATCGGCCGCGGTCCCGGATCCAGGGTCACTGCTCGGCGAGGCGCGGGCCTGGCTGGCCGACGAGTGGCGGCGTATTGTCGAGGAGCAGGCGCGGCGCGCGCCACGGAAGGCGCCGCCAATCGGTCTGGGCGCACTGGACGCGCCGGAGCACATCCACGTGAAGTCTATCGTACGGCAGTATACGGTCGGCTGGGAGTATCTCGACGGCGTCGCGCGCCAGACCTGGCTGGCCGCGATCATGAGCGCGGCGCGTGTGCTGGCGGGGGTGAGTGGCGCGAACACCGAGGCCCTCGCGACGAGCTGTGGCGCGTGAGGACCCGGCGTGCCGCGGCGGAACCTAATATCAAGTTCGGTTGAGTTGTTGTCATTGGCCGCAGCAGGATGCCTCATCCCCCCGCCCCTTCCCCCAGCGGAGGGAAGGGGAGCCAGCGTCGTGGCGTTCCGGCGAGTCTTCCGTTCCCCCCTCGCCCGCGCACGGGGCACGACGGCGCGAGCAGCGCAGCTGCGAGAAGCAAGCCATAGGCTTGCGGAGCCGGCGCCAGAGCGCAGCGGGGGGCAGGGGGTGAGGCGGCCCAACCGCTAACAAACGCGGTACCCCTGTTATCAGCCGCCGACGGTGAGCACGAGGCGGTCCGGCTCGACGCTAAATCCGGTTACTTTCCCCTGGCCCGGAACCCCGTTCAGGGCGCTATTGAACGCGCTTTCAAGCTGGTTACCGGACTCCACCGTACTCAGCAGGCCACTCACACGAGTATTGTGGACCTGCACGCGCTGATTGACGAGATACGGGGTGGCTGTCACCGTGCCCGTCCCCCCCAGAAACGAGTAGCTGAAGACGATGTCGCCGTTGACGAACTGCGCCTGAAGGTTCTTGATGGGCGAGTCGCTGGGCAGCAACTGTTGGAGTTGCTGGTTGACCTCGCCCTGAGTGACGTAGTACGTGCCGGGGGCGATGTCGCCGGGCACGTCATTCACGATGGACGAGAGCGCGTTGCGAATCTGGGAATCCGCGGTCTTGTGCAGAGCGGGCTGCACGATGAGCGCCCAGGCGGCGATGAGTCCGATGATAAGCGCGGCCAGGACGGCCCCCGTGATGATGAGGGCGCGTTTGCGCTGTCCACGCGGCTTCGTCGCCGTCGCCACCGGCGCGGCAACCGCTCCCGGCCACGCGCCGACCGCTCCCGGCGAATACGGACGCTCCATCGTGCCCATCGGTGGCCCGTACGGCTGCGGCGCCATGCCGGCGGGGGGGGCGTAGTACGCCTGGCCAGGCATGCTGGCTCCGGGCGCATAGGGTGGTTGCCCGACAGGCATATTGGCGATGTAGGGAGATTGCCCTGGCGCTTGCATGGGCGTCTCGGACGGCGGGGTGAACGTCGTGGGCGCGTTCTGCGCGTAGACGCCTGACGGCGTCGGTATGGCCGGGGACACTCCCGGCATCGGCGCTGGCGCGGCGGCGACGGGCTCCGGCTGACCGGGAATCCGCAGCGGGGCGCCGCAGCCGCCACACATTCGCGCCGAGGCGTCGTTCTGCCAGCCGCAGTTCGCGCAGTACATTTTGCCAGGAACCATCAGTCTCCCCTTTCGCTCATCCTCAGTGTAGCGCAACCGTCAATACCGCGCGCCTCTTTCCGACGCGGCGGTGGTAGTGCAGGACGCGCGTTCACCGCTTGACAGTCGGCCACGCCGCGCCGCATACTTGGCACAGACCAGCGGCCTGTGTACAGCGTGTTCGCCAGTGTCAGGGCGGCCACCATGCGTACAGTCAGTCAGACATTGGCCCATACCGCGGATCTGGCCTCCCGACGCCCACTCCCACGAGCACAAGGGGAGCGAGCGGTGGCGCGGCTGGGCGTACTCTCAGACGCGCGCGCTCCCCCGCGTCCGCGACCAGGCCACCAATATCCCCGCATCCTCGAAACCCGCTCCCCAGCATAGGAACTGGCGCGTCAGCGTCGCCAACGCCGGCGACGCACCCCAAAGGAGAACTGCCATGAGTCTACGCAGGAACGTCGGTTTTCATCCCTGGCGCCTGATGGCGACGGTCGCCATCGCCACCGCGATCACGCTCACGCTGGTCTTCGGATTCGTCCCGCGTGTCCATGCGTCGGGCTACATCGGCCCGAAGCACTACTACATGGCGATCGGCGACTCGCTTGGCTTCGGCTACCAGCCAGACCTCAACTGGGCCGACGGGTATACCACCGACTGGGCCAACCAGATCCAGGCCCACCACTCGCTGACCTACGATAACCTCGCCTGCAACGGCGAGACGTCAGTAACGTTCCTCAACGGCGGCTGCCCATACTGGTATGCCCGCAAATACTTCTATACCGGCAGTCAGATGTCCGCCGCGCTCAGCTATCTCTCTGCGCATAGCGGCCAGGTTAGTCCGGTGAGCCTCGACATGGGCGCTAACGACCTGATTCCGTGTTATTCGGGCGGCGCCATTAACACGACCTGCGGCAACAACGCGCTCAACACCGTGCGGACGAATCTGCCGATCATCGTCTCGAAGATCAAAGGCGGCCTGCACGGGACGGGCGACTTCTTCCTGATGAACTATTACGACCCGTTCCAGAACGCCAGCCCAAGCACGCTGGCCTGGGTGAATCAGCTCAACGGTGTGATCGCGCAGGTAGGCCAGACGTACGGCGTGCCTGTCGTGAACGTCGCCGGCATCTTCCAGATCAATAGCTACCCGCACGGCGGCAACCCGAACATCTGCAACTGGACGTGGTATTGCAGCTTCTTCAACGACATCCATCCCAACAGCACCGGCTACGGCAAGATCGCCGGCGGCTTCGAGGCGCTTTCGGGTTATTAGTCGGAACCTCACCCCCCAGCCCCTTCCCGACACGGGGAGGGGACATAGCAACGCGGACCTCACCCCCCAACCCCCTCTCCCACAGGGAGAGGGGGAACTCAAGGCGCGCGGGACGGACATGACTCGCTCCTATGTCGTACTATCAGTGGTGGGGCCAGCGCCGCGAGCGCACTGCCGCGCCGCCGATCATCAAAAAGGAGTGAGTGGCTCATGGGCAAGCCGAGGGTATACGTGACCCGCGTGATCCCCGACCAGGGGCTGGACCTCGTGCGCGAATTCTGCGACGCGACCATCTGGCGGGAGGAGCTGCCGCCGCCGCGCGACGTGATCCTGCGCGAGACGCGGGACGCCGATGGCCTGCTGAGTCTGCTCACCGATCCGGTGGACGGCGCGCTGATGGACGCCTGCCCGCGCCTGCGCGTCGTGAGCAACTTTGCGGTCGGCTTCGATAACCTGGATGTGCCGGCGGCGACCGAGCGCGGCATCGTCATGGGCAATACGCCCGGCGTCCTCACGGAGACGACGGCCGACTTCGCCTTCGCGCTGCTCATGGCGGCGGCGCGGCGCATCGTCGAGGGCGTGGAATACGTGCGCGCGGACCGCTGGAAGACGTGGGGGCCGATGCTGCTGATGGGCCACGATGTCCACGGCGCGACGCTCGGCCTGATCGGTCTAGGGCGCATCGGCGCGGAGATGGCCAGGCGCGCCGCCGGCTTCTCGATGCGCGTGCTCTACTATGACGTGTTCCGCCGCGAAGACCTGGAACAGGGGCTGGGCATCCAATACGCTCCGCTGGACGACGTGCTGGCCCAGGCGGACTTCGTCAGCGTGCATACCCCGCTCACCCCGGAGACGCGCCACCTGCTGAACGCCGAGCGTTTCGCGCGCATGAAGCGCAACGCCATCATCATCAACACATCGCGCGGCCCCGTGGTGGATACGGAGGCGCTGACGGAGGCGCTGCGCGCGGGCGTCATCGGCGGGGCGGCGCTGGATGTGACGGAGCCGGAGCCGCTGCCCACGGACCATCCGCTCGTCCACATGCCCAACTGCATCATCGTGCCGCACATCGCCAGCGCGAGCAACGTGACGCGGGGGCAGATGGCCGAGATCGCCGCGCGCAATCTCATCGCGGGCCTCAAGGGCGAGCCGATGCCCGCCGGATTGAACCCGGAGGCGAACGGCACAGGGCGGTCCGGGCAGCCGCGCGACTGGTAATGTTCGATCCGCTTCGATGGTTGGCATATGGTTCGCCTCACCCCCTGTCCCCCTCTCCTCTGCGGAGGCGAGGGGGAACCCAGCCCAACCGTTGCGGCGCTTGCTCCCCCTTCCCCTCGCGGGGGGAAGGGGGGTGGGGGGATGAGGCAGCCAGGTGGGCGCCAAGAACAAGCACTCACCCGGACCTGAAATAACAACTGCTATGATACGGGTGGATACATCCGAACCGGAGACGGCTGCTCAACGGCGAGCGAGGAGAAGCGAGACCATGAAGTTTGCGACGCGAATGGATCAACTCGGCACGGAGACGGCGTTCGAGGTGCTGGTGCGGGCGAAGGCGCTCGAGGCGCAGGGCCGGGACATCATCCACCTTGAGATCGGCGAGCCGGACTTCGACACCCCCGCCGACGTAACCGAAGCGGCTTGCGCCGCGCTCCACGCCGGGGCCACGCACTACACACCCGCGCCCGGAATGCCCGCGCTGCGCGAGGCCATCGCCGCCGACGCCAGCGCCCGCAGGGGTGTGTCGTTCGCGCCGGAGAACGTGGTCGTGACGCCGGGCGGTAAACCGATCATGTTCTTCAGCATCCTCGCCCTTGTAGACACCGGCGACGAGGTCATCTATCCCAACCCCGGCTTTCCCATCTACGAGTCCATGATCCAGTTCGTCGGCGGCGTTCCCATGCCGATTCCGCTCGAAGAGGCGCGCGACTTCTCGCTGGACGCGCAGCGGCTCTGCGACATGATCACATCGAAGACGCGCATGATTATCCTGAACTCGCCGCACAACCCGACCGGCGGCGTCCTCTCGCGCGCGGATGTCGCGGCCATCGCCGACGCGGTGCGGCGCCATCCCGACCTCGTGGTGCTCTCCGATGAGATCTATAGCCGGATGCTGTATAGTGGCGAACACACGAGCATCGCGTCGCTGCCGGGCATGCGCGAGCGCACAATCGTACTCGACGGCTTCAGCAAAATCTACGCGATGAC
>DATEGV010000369.1:0-21107 GCA_035279925.1 Ktedonobacterales bacterium
AGCGAGGAGAGCATCATCCTCTCCGACGGCAAGAAAATCATCAAGGTGCCGATCCGCTCGCTGGAGGAGTACCGCTTCCGCTACGATCCCGGCCAGCAGCAACATGCCGGCGAGGGTGACGGCAAGAGCAAGGTCGGGGACGTAGTGGCGACCGAACCGCGTCCCGGGCGGGGCAAACGCGGCCAGGCGGGCGAGGAGCCAGGCACGGACTACTACGAGGCCGAGGTCACACTGGACGAGCTGGCAGCCATGATCTTCGAGGACCTGGGCCTGCCGTTCCTCGAAGAGAAGAAGCTCGCGGAGTTGGAGAGCGAGGCGGTGCGCTTCACCGATGTGCGCAAGGTTGGCCCCCTGGCGAACCTCGACAAAAAGCGCACGATCCTGGAAAACATCAAACGCAACGCGGCCAAGGGCGATCCCAGCTTCAAGGACATCAAGAACGAGGACCTGCGCTTCAAGGTGTGGGAGCCGACGGTCAAGTATCAGAGCAACGCCGTCGTCATCGCCATGATGGACGTCAGCGGTTGCCATACAGCCGGGCATCACATTGAGATGGCCGATGGCTCATACAAAGATGTGTCTGAGGTCGTCATCGGCGATGAAGTAGCGTGCCTTGATCTCAACTCACTGGAAAAGACGACGTCATATGTCAGCGACCGCTTCGCGAAGACCGCGCCCGCGACGCTCATCATTGACGCACAGGACGCGCGACTGCGCGCGACACCGCAACACGTGTACTTCGTCTATGACGAGCCGAGCAACCGCATCATCGAGAAGCGGGCCGACGAATTGGTTGTTGACGATAAGCTCATCCTGGTCAATACCTGGGGCAGCACCGCCCAATCACAGGAAGCAAGCCTATCGAGCGATCAGGCCTACATGCTTGGTGTCATACTTGGCGATGGGCATATCTATCTGAGCCCGAATAGCTCCTCAATCATCGTCACGGATGAGAATGATGAGCGACTTGCCCTGTATCAACAAGCATTCGAGCACGGGTACGGCGTGACAGGTATCATCAAGCACCGTGCAGGGTCACACAACCGCAAGCGGATCTACTTCAATCGGGCGCCGCTCGCGCGTCAGCTTGTGGCGACGTATCCGATGCTCAAGCGTCGCTCGCGAGTTCGGTATGTAGAGGCAAGCATCTACCGCGAGCCGCCTGAGATGCGCGCGGCATTCCTGCGCGGCCTCTTCGACGCCGAGGCCACCATTGCCCATCATTCAGTGATGTTCTTTTCGGCCAGCCGCCAGTTGATCACGCAGGTCAAGCAGTTGCTCTCGTATTGGGGCATCCGTGCCCGCATCCATGAGTACGAGCAAGCCGAGAGCAGAATGGGTGAAGGACATATTATCCGCGCGGGGACCTACTTCAAGCTGTCGGTTAACGCGAAGGACGTGCTGCTTTTTGCCGAGCACATCGGTTTCGGATGCCCAGAAAAGCGCGCCAAGTTGACGACGCTTGTCCAGAAGCAATTGGTGGGCATTGACGCGATGCGCAGCAAGTACATCCTCGACGACGACTGGCGAGAACGCTTCGCACACCTGGCCGGCCATACGCGCCTATACACGTACTACAAGCCGGAGACCCACACACTCTCGCAACAGCAATTGCAAACGTTGTCAGCGAGCCAAACCGCTACTCTGGACGATCAATCGTACATCGAGGCGGTTCTGGATCGTCGGCTCATCGTCTCGCGCGTGCGGTCTGTGACGCGCATCGAGGAACCGGTGCAGGTCTATGACTTCGAGGTTGCCGACCACCACAACTACATCGTAGATGGCATCCTGAGCCACAACAGCATGGGCGAGTTTGAGAAATACATCGCCCGCAGCTTCTACTTCTGGATGGTGCGCTTCCTCCGCACCAAATACAACAACGTCAAGATCGTCTTCATCAGTCATCACACCGAAGCCAAGGAAGTGACCGAAGAAGAGTTCTTCACACATGGCGAAAGCGGCGGCACGCAGGTCTCCTCCGCATACGAGTTGGCGCTGCAGTTGATCAAAGAACGCTTCAATCCCGACGACTGGAACATCTATCCGTTCCACTTCTCCGACGGCGACAATCTGCCGTGGGACAACGAACGCTGCGTGGCGCTGGTGCAGCGGCTCATGGAGCAGTGCAACATCTTCGGCTACGGCGAGATACGCGAGGGCCACTATCGCTCGCCTAGCACCCTGATGTCCGCGTTCAGCAAGATACAGGACCGCAAGTTCATCTCTGTCACCATCACCGACAAGTCAGAGGTGTATCCCGCCCTACGCAAGTTCTTCGCGACGCGCGAGACCGTGCCCGCCAGACCATAGCGATCGCCGCGTCGCCAGCGCGCCAGTCCGTGTGTTCCCACCCGTTGAGGAGGCCGCCGATATGTCCACATCAGAGCTTTCGCCCGACCAGCAGTACGTTCACGAGCTCTCGGTGGCGATCGAGCGCATCTGGGATATCGCGCTACGCGAAGGTCTGGACCCGTTCCCCGTCAATTTCGAGTTGGTGCCGGCCACCATCATGTACGAGTTCGGCTCATATGGCCTCCCCGGCCGGTTCAGTCACTGGTCGCGGGGCAAAGCGTACTACCGCATGAAGACGGAGTACGACTACGGCCTGAGCAAAATCTATGAGTTGGTCGTCAACACCAACCCGTCCTACGCCTTTCTCATGGAGCAGAACGACCTCCTGCAAAATAAAGTCGTCGTCGCCCATGTGCTTGGCCACACCGACATGTTCAAGCACAACGCGTACTTCCAGCACACCTCACGCAACATGATTGACAAGGTGAGCACGCACGCCGAGCGCATCCGCAAGTACGAGTACGATCACAGCGTTCCCGAGGTCGAGCGTTTTCTGGACGCCGTGCTCGCCATCGAGGAACACATAGACCCCAACTTTCGTCTGAAAACCGCGAGCGACCAGCCGAACGACGGGACGCCGCCGCACGTCCCCAGGTCGCCGTATGACGACCTGTGGAGCTTGGCCGAGCGCCGTAACGCCGAGGCGGAAGCGGAGGAGCGCCATTCCCGACTCAAGCCCAGCCGCTTCCCCCCAGAACCGGTCAAGGACCTCCTGCTGTTTTTCGCCCAACATGCCCCGAACCTCGAAGAGTGGCAGCGCGATATCCTGCTCGTCGTGCGCGATGAGATGCAATATTTCGTGCCGCAGATGCAAACGAAGGTATTGAACGAGGGCTGGGCCTGCTTGGTTGGTAGCTCGTTGGTTTGCACCGAACGTGGGTTATTGCGGTATGACGCGCTGCACGAACGATTGGCGGGCGGCGAAGCTGTCACCGTCGCAAGTGGTAATGGGTATGTGAATCATGTGACCGACCGCCATATCCATCGGAACGCGCCGACCATACGACTACGCACCCGCCGAGGCCTCATCCTGGAAGGCGCTGAGGAGCACAATCTGAGTGTCGGCCCAGACCAGTGGATTGCCCTGAAGGACGTGGAGGTGGGTCAGCGCATACCGTTGAGTGTCGCCAATAATCTGTGGGCGAAGGACTATGTTCCGTTGGGCGTTCCCGCGCGCGCCCATCAGGCGACCATTGAGGATGTCGCCAAAGCGGCCGCCGTGGGCGTTCACACCGTCTACCGCCATTTTGAAGGCAAGACGCGGTTTGCGGCGGATCGGATCACCATCGCCGTCGAGCAGACCGGCTTTCGTAACGGTCACATCGGCAAGCCACAATACGGCCTCCGGCTGCCAATTGCCCAGCCGGAATACATGACGGAGGAGTTGGCAGAGTTTCTGGGCTACCTCGTCGGTGATGGAAATATCCACACCTCTAAGCAGGCAGTTGGATATACCAGCGGCGATAGAGAACTCGCCGATCGTTACGCCAATCTCGTGTTGCGTCTCTTCTCGATTGAGCCGAAGCTGTTCTGGGACGACAACACCGCCAATGGAAAGGGTGGCCGCTGGCGTGTCGTCTTCTATTCAGCCAACGTGCATGACTTCCTTCATAGTCTGGGCATTGACCTTCACGCGAAGGCCAGAGCCAAACGCATCCCGGAGCTGATCCTACGTTCGCCCAAGCCAGTAGTAAGCGCCTTCCTCCGCGCATACTTCGATTGTGACGCCTGCGCCTCGCTGACCAACGGGGTGATCCTCTCCACGTTCAGCGAAGACATCGCGCAGACGCTCTCTATACTGCTCCTCAACTTCGGGATCCTGTCCCGAAGGAATAGCGCAAATACGTACATCACCGGCACATCAGCGACGGTTTTCGAGCGCGAGATCGGCTTCGGACTGGCGCGCAAACGCGAGAAACTGCGAAGTTATATCGAACGCCACCAGTGGTTCCTCAAGGAGGACCCTACGGACGAGATCGTCAGCATCGAGCATGGGATGGCCGATGTGTACGACATCACTGTAGACCGGTCGCACCAGTATGTGGCCAACGGCATGGTTCACCACAACAGCTTCTGGCACTCCCGCATCATGCGCGAACTCGACCTGAGCGACGCCGACTTCACCTCTTTTGCCCAGATGCACGCCGGCGTGCTTGCCCCGCAGCGCATGCGCATCAACCCGTACCACGTCGGGTACAAGATCCTCGAAGACATTGAGCGGCGCTGGGACAATCCCACCGAGGAGGAGCGCGCCAAAGGACAGCAGCCTGGCAAAGGCCGCGAGAAAATCTTCGAGGTGCGTGAGATCGAAAGCGACCTATCGCTGCTGCGCAACTACCTCACCAAAGAGCTAGTCGAGGACCTGGACCTGTACCTGTATCGCAAAGAAGGCGACGAGTGGGTGATTGTCGAGAAGAACTGGGAGAAGGTGCGCGACGGACTCGTGGCCAGCATGACCAACTTCGGGTATCCCTACATCACCGTCGTGGACGCCGACTTCAACGGCAACTCCGAATTGGTGCTGCGCCATCACTTCGAGGGGCAGGAGCTTGACATGTCCTATGCGCAGAAGACCCTGGAGTATGTCCAGTACATCTGGTCGCGCCCCGTCCATCTGGAAACGGTGATCGAGGGTCAGCTCGTGCGGCTGGGGTACAACGGCGAGAAGCACGGCCGCACCGTACTCGCCGAGAAAGAGAGCGAGTAGCTACCCCTTGAAACGGTAGCCGACGCCGCGCACCGTCACGACCAACTGCGGGTTGGCGGGATCCTGCTCGATCTTCTCGCGCAGCCAGCGCACGTGCACGTCAATCGTGCGCGTGTCGCCCGCGTAGTCGTAGCCCCACACCTGTTGCAGCACACGATCGCGCGTGACCACCAGCCCCTTATTGCGCACCATGTAGACGAGTAGATCGAAGAGCCGAGCGGGCAGCTCGATCTCCTGACCGTCGCGCGTCACCTCGTGGCGCATTGTGTCTATCCGCAGCCCACCGGCAGAGAGCACGCCGCCATCGCCAACATCCTGCGGCGACGCGCCGGTCTCCTGCGTCTGCTCGCCGCGCCGCAACAGGGCCCGAATGCGCGCCCGCAACTCCTGCCAGCTAAATGGTTTCGTCACATAGTCGTCGGCGCCCATCTCCAGCCCGACCACCTTGTCGGTTTCGTCGCCGCGCGCCGTCAACATCAGAATAGGCGTCTGCGCTGTCTCCGGGCGCGAGCGGATGCGCCGGCAGACCTCCAGCCCGTCCATCCGGGGCAGCATCAAGTCGAGCAGGACCAACGAAACCGTCTGCTGGCGCATTGCGTCGAGCGCGGCGACCCCATCGGCGGCCACCACCACGACGTACCCCTCCGAGCGCAGGTTGTACGCCACGGTCTCGCGCAGGGTCGTGTCGTCCTCGACCACCAAAATCGTCTTATCCATGCGACTGGATCCCCTGTCCGGCCGATTGCCGCGCGGCTAGTTCAGTTCCTCGATCTCGCCGCTCACCATATAGATGACATCTTCGCAGATATTCGTCACACGGTCGCCGATGCGCTCGAGGTCATGCGCGACGAAGAGGAGACACGTGGCCGGCGCAACGGAGCTTGTATCCTCGCGCATCCGATTGAGCAGCTCCGCGAAGATGCGCTTGTACTGGTGGTCAATCTCATCGTCCTTCGCGCACAGGTCGCGCGCGAGTTGCACGTTCACGTCAACAAAGGCCTGGATGCCGCCACTCACCTGCTCCCGCACCAGCTTCGCCATCTCATCGAGACTCGCGGTCGTTGCCAATTGCGCGTAGCCCTCCAGGCGAAACACCTGCTTGGCGATGCCGACGGCGTGGTCACCCATGCGCTCCAACTCGTTGATGACAAGCTGCACGGTGGAGAGCTCCCGCAGGTCCTTGGCCACCGGCGCCTGGCGCGCGATCACGCTGATGCAGCGATTGCGAATCGTGCGCTGCAGATCGTTCACCGCGCGGTCCCCCGCGAGCACTTGTTCCGCCTGCGCCTGATCGCGCCCGACAAGCGCCTGCATACTGCGAGCGATGGCCTCCTCGACCAGCGTTCCCATCTGGATCACCGCTTCCTCGATCTCGCGCAGCTCCTGATGGAATGCGTCACGGCTCGTCATCGGTGTCCTCCTTTGGGGATGCGCGCAGTGTCGCGCGCTCCGCGCCGTCGGATACTGCCACTGGCGGACGCGCCCACGCTGCGCTGTGATTCTATCACTCTACTCATATCGTAGAGGTCATCGTAGGGTTGCCGCATTATCCCCGGCTAAAGGCCAGGTTAAGACTGCGTTAATGCGAGCGGCGCGGTGGTATAATTGCCGGTGATTGCCGAATGATCGGTGTCTCTGTGGGCGCGACGGGCGCAAGGAGGTGGCATGTCAGGTGTTTGGCTCCTTTTCGCCGCGTTGGTCGGCGGCCTGGTCGCGCTCGCCATCCTTTGGCCGCGACTGACGCTCTCGCGTCGCCGCCGTGTACGTACCGAGGCGGCGCTCTCGCGCGCTCGCGTCGAGTTGCGTGATGAGCGCGCCGAAACATCGTACCTTCGCGGCCTCTTTGAGACGCTGCTTGAAACGTTTCCCCGTCCCGTGCTGATCGTAGATAGCGACCGCATCATCCTCTTCGCCAACCCAGCCGCGCTACGGCTCTTCAACCTGCGCGAGCAGCAGGTCGTCGGTCGCGTCGCCGCCAGCGTGATTCAGGACTATGAGACGACGCAGCTCTTGGTGGACGCGGCCCAATCGCTGGCTGTACGCGAACGCACGTTTCAGCGCCCGACGACCGGGCAGACCTGGCGTGTCATCGTCACACCCCTGCCCGAAGACGACGCGGCCGATGGCGCTCTGGTTCCCCGCGAGCAGTCTGGCGAACGAGCGCGGCTCATCGTCACCATTGACGACCTGACCGAGCTGCGGCGTCTGGAAACGGTCCGACAGGACTTCGTTTCGCATGTCTCTCACGAGCTGCGCACCCCGCTTGCCGCCGCGAAGCTGCTCTGCGAAACGCTCCTCACCGCTCTCGATAACGACCCTACCGCCGCTCGCGCGTTCGGCGAGCGTATCAACGGCGAGATTGACCATCTCTCGCAGATGGTCGCGGAGCTCTTAGAACTGTCGCGCATCGAGTCCGGACGGCTGCAACTGCGCCGCGAACCCACTGATATTGGTGGACTCATTGAGGTCATCGAGCAGCGCATGAAGCCACTCGCCGACCAACGCCACATTGCCCTGCGCACCGAGGTCCCCGACGGGCTGCCTGACATTGACGCGGACGCCGCCCGCATCGGAGAGGTGCTGGTTAATCTCATACACAACGGCTTGAAGTACACACCGAGTGGCGGCGCCGTGACACTCAGCGTCGAGAACGCGCCCGACGCCGGCCACGACAGCGGGCCAGACCTCATAGCCAACGGACACCGCACGGAGACGACGCGGATGAATGGGCGCCACATGCTCGTCGTCCGCGTCACGGACACCGGCATCGGCATCAGCTCGGACGATGTGCCTCGCGTCTTCGAGCGATTCTACAAGGTGGACCGCGCTCGCACGCGCCTGACCGCCGAGGGCGCGGACGAGGGCGCGGACGACGCAAGTACGCCGGAGATGCGCGCCGCCGCCGGCACCGGCCTAGGGTTGGCCATCGCCAAGCACCTCGTCGAGTTGCACGGCGGCTCGATCTGGGCGGAGAGCCGCCTGGGCCACGGCAGCGTCTTCGCGTTCACCCTCCCCGTCGCGGAGCCTGACGAGCACGCGGCCACACCCGACGACGCGCCGGAGCCGACGGAAGACAGTCGCACCGCGTAATGGGCGCCACGCGGCGACGCGCGCCACCAACTACGCCCGCCGATACCACTGGCTGAACGATTCGAGCGCGGCCACAAGGTGCGGCAGGAACTCGACGGTCCCAGCGGGCGGCGTCTGGCTGCCGGTAAGCTGGCCGTAGAGGCTGCGCAACACCAGTTTGGCGTTGTGGCGCGGAATGTAGTCCTCGCCCGCCAGGAATGCGTCCTCCCAGCTTGGCTGATCGGACCGGTTGACGAAGCCGGCGACCCACTCCGCGAGGAAGCTCTGCTCTATCAGACCGCGACGCATCGCGGCGACCACCGGCTGCGCGAGGCGCTCGTCCTCGTCATACAGAAACGGCAGCGCCTCCGGAGTGAGCGCCTTGGCCCGGATCGCCGACAGGATGCGTTGCAGATCGTCCGCGGCCAGGAAGCGATTGCGCGCCAGCGCCCAGAGCAGATCGGCGGTGTGGGCCGGCGAGTGCGCCCAGCCCTTGTCGGGTACCCAGCCGCGCAGATCGCGCTCGGCCTCCAGATAGACGAGCGCAAGCTCGAGCAACTGCCGCGCCTCCTGCTCGCCCAACCACGGACGCTGGTTGTCCTCATGGACCAATTCGGCCAGCATCAGCACCGAGAACGAGCGTAGAAAGACGCTATCTGTCCCGTTCTCGCCGATACCATGCATCAGATTCTCAGCCAACCGCGCCAACAGATTGCGCTTCTCGTCGTCGGCGTAGAGTCCTCTGTCCAGCCAGGTGGCCAGAACTGGATATGTGATCGTGTCGCGCAAGGTGATATCGGTAGCGCCCAAATAGGTCAGCAGCTCAGGAGTGAGGTCGCGCGCGGTATGCCCATCCGGTACCGTGAAGTCAGCCTCGATGATCGCCTGCCAGAATGCTTTGTCCACGCGGGACGCTCCCTTCGCTCATGGGGACGGAGCGCGCCACCCGACGGGCGCGGACGTCGCCCACAGTATAGACAGACGCGCCCACATTTGCCACGGTTGAGCTACCTCACGCATAGGCATCCTGTCCTACTGCTGGATATCGAGGGTCACAGCGATGTTACCCCCTCCTGAAGCGCGCGTTGCACAGGGTAAGCCGGCATGAGGATGAGCTTCCCTCGTGCGTCTTCGGCGAGCAACGGTAAGGCCAGGAGAGTTCCAGATGCGAGTGCCTCAGCGCGGACGGGCGCTAGTGCGACGCCTCTCGCCGCATGAGACAATGCGAGCGTTTCGCCCCGGTGATTTCGTGCTCACAGTCAGTGACGGCGGCCTCGCGCGCCTGCAAGGCTGGGCGACCGCCGCTGACATCAACCATGCGGCGATCATCGTTGATCCGTTAGGCGCCGTGGTCGAAGCCAATCCACTCCTGATTGGCGATCCACGCTCCGTGCGCGTGTCGAGCGTCGCTCAGTTTGTGCGCGCGGGCAAGCCGTGCTGGATCGGTTACGTCGAACTGCGTGAAGGCACCCGCCAGGATGTCGTCGCCTTCGTCGAGCATCTCGCCCACTCCCAGGCGTCCGTATCGCCGCTCGGCCGCCTGTGCCTCGCTCTGCATACCGCGCTCTGCGTTGCCCCGCGCGCCCTCACCGCCAATGTTGCTTGTCTGCGGCCCATCTCCGCCTTCCTGGACCGTCACGCGCTGACGATCCGCGCGGAACACTCCTACGCGGCGGGCGAACTGGTGGCTCGCGCGCTCGAACGCGGCGGCTTCATCTGGGACCGCGACCCATCGCACATCACCCCGCGCGACCTCTTCGAGCGGTTCCATTTCGCCGACGAGCCGGCGCCCGCGCGCCCCACATCGCTCGCCGCCGAACGCGGGAAGCGCCGCAAGGCGTCAAACGCCCCGACATCCACCCAGCAGACGGCCGCCATCTCGCGCTTCGTGTCGCGCTCCACCGCCGGCGCCAATGCGCTCGCCGAGCAACCGGACGCGGTCAACTCGCCGGAGGTCGGCATGCGGGCGCTGCTGCATTTGGGAATCTTCATGGCCGCCGGGCTTGCCGTCATCGGCGTGCTCGAAGAGGTCATGCGCGGTGGGGCAAAATAGCGAACGGCCGCGTTTTCCCTTGAGAATGCCCCCGGGCGTGTGCTACACTGAAGCATGCCGGTGGGCAGGGCTGCGCCTGCGCGCGAACCGTCGCCCACGGCTGGTCAACCAGATGTGTTGACCGCAGCGAAGTTAGGGGAGGTTTTACCTATCAACAGGGACTTTCGAGGGGACAATCGCCCTCGGGAAACGCGCATCAACGACCGCATCCGCGCCCGCGAGGTGCGCCTGATTGACGATGATGGACAGATGATCGGCGTCATGCCCTCGATGCAGGCGCTGGCGTTGGCGCGTGAGAAGAACCTCGATCTCGTCGAGGTATCGCCTATGGCCGTACCTCCGGTCTGCAAAATCATGGACTGGGGCCGCTTCAAGTACGAGCAGGCGAAGAAAGAAAACGAAGCGCGCAAGCATCAGAAGACCGTAGAGATCAAAGAGATCCGTATGCGGCCACGGACCGACGACCATGACCTTGAAGTGAAGGTGCGCAAGATTGAAGAATTTCTTGTCGAAGGCGACAAGGTGAAGGTCGGCGTGATCTTCCGTGGGCGCGAGCTCGCCCACCCAGAGCTGGGACGCAGCGTGCTCGAGCGCGTCACGACCGAGCTCAAAGGGACAGCGGTGCTGGAGCGCACGCCCCTCATGGAGGGGAAAATGATGTCCATGATTGTCTCCCGCGCGCCCGGCTGGGAGCCGCCCAAGAAGGCCGCCCCCGTCGCCCGCGAACGCAAAGGCGCGCACAGCGTCGAAGGCGCCACGGACGACGACAGCGACGAGGCCGTCACAGACACCTTGGCCGCGATCCAGCCGGTGTCCGCGCCTGAGGAGGCCGGCGCGCCGGCAACGGACGAGTAGCCGGGATACGGCCGATCACCGTCCGCGCCTGAATCAATGGAGTACGCTGAACCGCCGCCGCGGAGTCCTCGTACTCCATCTGTTTGTCCACGCGGCGCCGCACGCGCTCAGCCCGCGTGCTTGAACCCCGCCGCCCGCATCGTGAGCGGTTCCGCTTGCCGCCGCACACCCGCGCCCACCACACGCCCAACCACCAGCGTCGAATCGCCCGCCGGCAACTCGCTCTCCATCCGGCACTCAACCCACGCGATCGCGTCCACGAGCAGTGGGCAGCCAGACTCGCCGATCTCGCGCGCCATGCCCACGAGTTTCTCAGGGCTCCTGCCCAGCGACTTGCCGAGGCGCCCGGCGAGCTCACGCTGCTCGGCGCTATACACATTCACCGCGAAGACGCCGCTGCGGCGTATCATCGGCAACGAGACTGAGGCGTTCTCGACCGAGAGAGCGACGAGTGGCGGATCGAACGACACCTGCGACAGCCAATTGGCGGTGAAGGCGTTCCATGCGTCCGCGTCGCCCGTCGTGACGGCGTACAGCCCATACGTAAAGAGGCGCAGCGCCTCCTTCTTGATTGCGTCTTCCATCGCGTTTCCCGCGCTCCTATCCATACTCGCCGGCGCTCTATAGTCCGAGCGCGCCCCGCTGCGTCATCAGTAGCACGAGGATGACCAGCAGCGCAAACGCGAGTATGGTTATGGCGATTGGTCGCACGCAGCCGCGAACCGGTTCCGGCGGAGGCGGCGGGATGATCGGCCGGTAGCCTACTGCCCGGTGTGGCCCCGTCAAGCGCTCCATCACGACGCTCCCCGGCGCGTCGGTGTCGGCGGTGATCGGCGGACCGTAGCTGGAGCGCCGATACGTCCGCGTTGGAATGCCGGCGGCGGTCGAGCCTTCGTGTCGCGCCGCGCGCTCTCCTGCGCGCACGGCCCCGCAGATCGGGCAGCGTGTCGCATCGTTCGGCAGGGTAACGCCGCACTCCTCACACCGCATTGCCTATACACTCCCTCACATCACGCGCCCAATCTCCCAACGCCAGTATACCGGAAGCGTGGAAGGACGTGGTATCGTCTGTGCTGACCTACCGTACAGTCTGTGTTCACGAGGAGGACGATTCATGGCTTCTGGCGACGCGAGCGTCACGACGTTGTCCCTCAGTTTTGTGAATATTGTCCCGTTGCGCGGCCACAAAGTCAGCGGCCGCACCGTCGGCCCCATCGGCCTGGCGCCCGCCGTGGGCACGCCACAGCTCACCTACCGAGGTGGTCCGCTCATCACCAACGTGAAGGCCTTTGGCATGTACTGGGGCAGCGCATGGAGCGGGGCGCAGACGGCGACCGTCAGCCGCACGACGATAGACAACTTTCTCGGCGATCTGGTCAACAGCGCCTACATAGACCTGCTGAACGAATACAGTGTCAGCGGCTTGACGATAGCGCGCGGCGCATACCAGGGATCCGTCGTGCTCGGTATGGATCCGGGCGCGCAGGTTGACGACACCGACATCCAGGCGCTCATCCAGCAACGCATCGCCGATGGCACGATCCCGCCTTGGGACGCCAACACGCTCTACGCAGTATTCACGCCCTCGGGAACGACCGTCACACAGGGCGGCTCCGCCTCATGCCAGACGTTCTGCGGCTATCACAACGCCGTGCTCGATCCCAACACCAACGCCGCGCTCGCCTACTACTGCGTGCTGCCCTACCCGGACTGCGCGGGCTGCATGCAAGCCGCCGACGGGTCCACGTTGCAGCCGTTCGACGCGCTGACCTCGGTCATCTCGCACGAGGTCGCCGAGGCGATCACCGACCCCATTCCCGGCGCGGGCTGGTACGATGACCAGAACGGCGAGATCGGCGACATCTGCGCCTGGCAGCTCACCACCGTGGACGGCTACACCGTACAGCAGGAATGGTCGAATCAGGCGGGCAGTTGCGTTGGTGTGGCCACGCAGGGATAGCGCGCCATCTTGCAACCCCTTACTATAGTTTTTGTAGTGAGGGGTTTGCTTCGAAGTGAGACCAGGGAAGGAAAGAGTACGGATGCGACTTGGTTTGCAGGTTCCGAGCTTCACATGGCCGAATGGTCAGGCGCAGCTCGGCGACACGTTCGCTCATATCGCCCGTGAGGCTGAGCGTGCGGGCGTCTATAGCTTCTGGGTGATGGACCACTTCTATCAAATTCGCAACGTCGGTCCCGCCGAGAACGAGATGCTCGAAAGCTGGACCGCGCTGGGCTTCGCCGCCGGCGTCACCAATCGCATCAAGCTCGGAACGATGGTAACAGGCGTCACCTACCGCAACCCTGGACTATTGGTGAAGACCGCGACCACTCTGGATGTGCTCTCGCATGGGCGGGCATATTTCGGCGTCGGGGCGGCGTGGAACGAGGACGAGCATAAAGGCTATGGCGTCCCATTCCCGCCGCTCAAAGAGCGGTTCGAGCGCCTCGAAGACGCCCTCAAGCTCGCGCATCAGATGTGGGAAGGCAACGACGAGCCTTTCCATGGCAAGCACGTCACCGCCGAGCGCCCGCTCAACAATCCGCGCCAGGTCAGCCGGCCGCATCCGCCCATCCTCATCGGCGGCGGTGGCGAGCAGAAGACGCTGCGCCTGGTGGCCAAGTACGGCGACGCCTGCAATTTCTTCGCGCGCTTGGGCGATGAGGTCCTCAACCACAAGCTCGACGTTCTGCGCCAGCGCTGCGCCGAGGTTGGTCGGTCCTATGAGGCGATTGAGAAGACCTCGCTAGATCACTCCAGCCTGACGCGCAGTGGTGGCGATGGGCAGACCGCCGCCGCGTTGGTCGCGCAGTGCCGGCATCTCGCGGAGATGGGCTTCGACCAGGCGATCATTAGCCTGCGCAACGTCTCCGAGCCGCAGGTCTTCGATATCCTCGCCAACGAAGTCGTCCCACAGGTCAGCGCCATCGAGGTAAAGGGGCGCTAACCCGTTGACGATCCACACGAGCAACGACCAGCTACAGGAGCATGTAATCATGGCACTCAGTGAAGCCGCCCGCCAGTTTCTCATGGAAAAGCGTTTCGCCGTGCTGGCGACGATAGGCGCGGACGGCCTACCGCACCAGACCGTCATGTGGTACGAGCTGCGCGGCGATACGATTATGATGAACACGGCGGTGGGCCGGGTGAAGGACCGGCATCTGCGCCGCGACTCCCGCGCGTCCGTCTGTGTTGCCGACGGCTACACCTATGTCACCATCACCGGCGTCATCCAGATGGACGAGAACCCCGCCGTCGCGCAGGAGGACATCAAACAACTGGCCATCCGCTACGAAGGCCAGGAAGAAGGCGAGCGGCAGTCGCGCGACCAGTTCGCGAAACAGCGGCGTGTCACCTTGAACCTGCCCATCACAAAGGTGATCGTAGACGGACTGGACGGCGAATGATCGGCGCGTTGGCCGGCGGCGTGGGTGGCGCGAAACTGGCGCACGGCCTCTACAAGCAGGCGCCATCTGACGGCCTTACGGTGATCGTCAACACCGCCGATGACTTTGACCTCTGGGGCCTGCGTGTGATGCCGGACGCCGACACCGTCCTGTACACCCTCGCGGGCATCGCCAACGCGCAGACCGGATGGGGTATCGCGGGTGACACCTTCGCGACCCTCGAGATGCTCGCGCGCTACGGTGTTGAAACATGGTTCCAGGTGGGCGACCGCGACTTCGCCACGCACATCCAGCGCACGCGCCTGCTCCGCGAGGGCAAATCGTACGCGGAGGTCCTCGGCGCGCTGGCGGAGGCGCTCGGCGTCCGCGCCGCGATCCTGCCGATGAGCAATACGCCCGTCGCCACCGTGGTACGCACGCCTGAGGGCGAGCTCGCCTTTCAGGACTACTTCGTGCGCCGGCGGCACGCGGATGAGGTGCTTGGCGTGCGCTTCGACGGCATCGAGGAGGCGCGGACGCCCGGCCCGGTGATCGCCGCGCTGGAATCCGCTGAGATGATTGTGCTCTGCCCGTCGAACCCTATCGTGAGCATCGGGCCGATCCTCGCCGTTCCTGGCCTACGTGGCGCGCTCTCGCGGAGCCGCGCCCCGAAGGTGGCCGTCAGTCCCATCGTTGGGGGCCGCGCGCTCAAGGGACCCGCCGACCGCATGCTCGCCGGGCTTGGCGAAGAGGTCTCGGCCTTCGGAGTAGCCGCGCACTATCGCGGCCTGCTTGATGGCATCGTCATAGACGAGTTGGACGCGAATGACGCCGTGCGCATCGAAGCGCTGGGCATGCGCGCCCATGTCACCGATACCATCATGCGCACCGAAGAAGACCGTGTTCGCCTTGCCGCCGACGTGATACGATTTGCCGGGGTATGCTCCGCGAGGTGAGGGAAGGCCAACCAACGTGCGAACTGTGGCGCTGTTGCCGATCAATGCCCTAGCGGTCGCCAAGTCGCGTCTGGCGAATACGCTCGACGCCGAGGAACGCCGCGCCCTCGTCCTCTGGATGGCGGAGCGCGTGCTCTGCGCGATTCGCGCCTCCGGCCTGGCGACTCGCATCGCCGTCGTCAGCCCGGACACGGCGGCGCTGGCCTGGGCGCGCGCCGAAGACGCCGACGCGATCTACCAGTCGAACGTCGGCCTTAACGCGGGCCTGGATCTCGGCCGCGATTGGGCGCGTGAGAACGGCGCGGATGCGCTGCTGGTCCTCTTCGGCGATCTGCCGCTTGTCAGCGCGAGCGATGTGGCGGCGCTCGTCGCGCATGTCGAGCGGTCGCCGGCCGCCCGCGTTGTCGCGCTCGCCCCGGATCGCGAAGGGCGAGGCGCCAATGGCCTCGCGATGCGCCCGCTGGATGCGCTACCTTTCCTGTTCGGCATAGAAAGCCGCGCCCGCTTTACCGCCGCCGCGCTGACCGCCGGTGTCGAAGCGCACATGGTCACGCTTCCCGGCACGAGCTTTGATGTGGATACCCCAGAGCACCTTCGCGAGCTGAGTGAGCGCGGACTCTGGGCGCCTCGCGGCCACGACGCCCGCATGTCGCTGGCGAGGAGGACGTCATGCGAGTGACACCCCCATCCGAGGCGGGAGAAGGCGACGTGCGGCTGATTGGCTTGCGCGGCGTGGGCGATGTCGCGCCGGGCGACGATCTGGCGGCGCTCGTTATGGACGCGGCGGCCGCCACCCGAACCCCGCTCGCCGACGGCGACATCCTCGTCGTCACCCAGAAAGTTGTCTCGAAGGCCGAGGGCCGCCTGGTGGACCTGCGCGCGGTTGAGCCGTCTGCGCTGGCGCGACGCATCGCCGACGAGTATGGTAAGGACGCGCGCTATGTCGAGGTCGTGCTTGGGGAGTGCGTTCGCATCGTGCGGATGGAGCGCGGCCTCATCATCGCCCAAACGCAGCACGGGTTCGTCTGCGCCAACGCGGGCGTGGACGCCTCAAACGTCTCCGGCGGTGATGTCGCCTGTCTCCTGCCACTGGATTCGGACGCCTCGGCGCGTCGCCTGCGCGGAGACCTGCGCGAGCGCGCCGGCGTGGATGTCGCGGTGGTCGTCTCGGACTCGTTTGGCCGGCCCTGGCGTATGGGCATCGTCAACGTCGCCATCGGCGTTGCTGGCATGGAGCCGTTGATGGATTATCGGGGCGTTCCCGACGACTACGGGCGCGTCATGCACGCCAGCATTCTGGCAATCGCGGATGAGGTGGCCAGCGCGGCGGAGCTAGTGGCGGGCAAGGTCAACCGCAGTCCGTTCGTCATCGTGCGCGGGTATCCGTATCCGCGTGGCGAAGGCGCGGCGCGGACACTGGTTATGGACCCCGCGATGGACTTATTCAGATAGACCAAGAGAGCGTGTGGCAAACCCACCGCATCAACGACGGAACGGAGGCGCCGGAATGGGCACGGTAGGCTACGCGGCGATGTTCGAGCAGTTCCACCCAACCGATCTCCTGAAGTGGTCGCGCCAGGCGGAGGCCGCCGGATTCGGCGCGATCATGGCATCCGATCACTTCCATCCCTGGACACCGGAGCAAGGGCAATCCGCCTTCGCCTGGGCGTGGATGGGCGCGCTGGGCGCGCAGACGCAGCGTGTCACCTTCGGCCCGGGTGTCACGGCGCCAGGATTCCGCTACCACCCCGCCATTCTGGCGCAGGCCGCGGCTACGCTCGCCGCAATGTTCCCCGGCCGCTTCTGGCTTGGCATCGGCGCGGGCGAGGCGCTCAATGAGCACGTGGTCGGCAAGTACTGGCCGGAGGCTCCGGCGCGGCTGGCGCTGCTGGAGGAAGCGGTCGAGGCGATTCACAAGCTCTTCAGCGGCAAGACTGTCAAATACAAGGGCGAGCACTTCAGTGTCGAGAGCGCCAAGCTCTACACATTGCCAGAGAAACCCGCGCCCATCTATATCGCCACGTCTGGTCCCGTCAACGCCGAGCGCACCGGACGTATAGCGGACGGCATCATCACCGTTGGGGCGCCGGACGAGAAGATCAAGACGCTCCTGGGTCGCTTCGAGAAAGGCGCGCGTGAGGCGGGAAAAGACCCCGCGAGCATGAAGCGCATCATTCAACTGCACGTCTCCTGGGCGGAGAGCCGCGAGGCCGCCGTTCAACAGGCCGTCAAAGAGTGGCCCAATGGCGGCATGGCGTTCCCCAAGGCCGACATCCGTAACCCGGAAGACTTCGCGGCGATGGCGAAGATTGTCCGCCCGGAGCTCTTCGAGGGGCGCGTCTTCATGTCGCCAGACCTCGCGGAGCATACGGCTCATCTCCAACATTTCGTTGATCTGGGCTTCGATGAGGTATATGTGCACAACGTCGGTCGCAACCAGGAAGCCTTCATCGAGGCGTATGGCCGCGAGGTGCTGCCCCGCCTGCGCTGGCAGGAGTAGCGCGCCGTGACCGCGCGTGGTGATGGAGATGAGTCCGCGCCGGGCCGCGCCGCGCTGACCGACGCCGAGCGCGCCTTCGCACTGGGTCGTCGGGTCGCTCGCCTGGCAACCAGCGACGCGAACGGGCGGCCGCATATTGTACCCGTCTGTTTCGCGTGCGATGGCGGGCAATTTTTCATCGCGCTGGACGAGAAGCCCAAGCGCGTTGCGCCGTCCCGGCTGCGTCGCGTGCGCAACATCGCGACCAATCCCAACGTCTCGCTGCTCTTCGACCACTACGAGGACGACTGGTCACGGCTGGGTTTCGTTCAGGTAAGTGGGCGCGCGGAGATCGTTGCGCCAGGCGACCCGCTTCATCAGCTCGCATTACCACTGCTACGTGAGCGGTACATGCGGTATCGCGCGATGGATCTCGAAAGCCGGCCGGTGATCGTCGTGACGCCCGAGCACGTCACCACGTGGGGCACGCTCGCCCCGCTCCCGACAGCCGCGACACCGGCGCCCGGTGAGTGGCCGGGAGGCGTGGACTTCCTGGCGTTGGCCCGTGGACGCCGCTCCGTGCGCGCGTTTCAGGATCAACCTGTGCCGCGCGCTGTGCTGGAAGCCATGATCGAGGCCGCCGCGTGGGCCCCTTCGCCGCACGGCCGCCAACCGTGGCGTTTCGTCGTGTTGACGCGCGCCGAGCCAAAGCGCCTGCTCGCCGACGCAATGGGCGTCGAGTGGCAGCGCACACTGGAGATGGACGGCGAACCGGCCGAGATCGTCGCGCTCCGTCTGCGTAAGTCGCGCGAGCGCATCGAGACCGCGCCGGCTATTCTACTGGCTTGCCTCTATCTTAAGGACCTGGACCACTACCCTGACGCGGACCGTCAGCGAGCCGAGGAGATCATGGCGACACAGAGCCTCGGCGCGGCGATCCAGAACGCGCTGCTCTGCGCCTACAGTCTGGGCCTGCACACCGGCTGGATCTGCGCGCCGCTCTTCGTCCCGGAGACGGTGCGCGCCGCCCTCAATCTGGACGACGCGCTGATCCCGCACGCGCTCATTCCCGTCGGCTATCTCGCCCGCGAGCCGAAGCGCCGCACGCGCCGCCCGCTCGCCGAGCTTGTGGCGCGTTTTGATTAGGCGCGTCACTCTCTGACGCCCCCTTCCCCCCTGGGGAAGGGGGTTGGGGGGTTAGGTTCTGCTCATCTAAAATCCGCTGACCGCCAGCCACGGTCCCGGCGCGCCTGAGAAGAAGGCGCGTACCAGCACCACCGGGCCGACGCAGGGCGACGACAACGCGACCACTTGATGGATGCTGGCGTTTCCTTCTTTGGACAGGGCAACCGCGTTCGTCGTCACGATCGAGCCATTCGCGCAAACGACGCTGGCGACCACCTGCTTGACCGGCCCCGTCGTGCCGACGAGGTTCGGCGGAGCGCCTGGGCCGAGCAACAGCCCCTCAACGGACGCTTCAATCAAGCCATTCCCGGCGATGTTGACATGCCCAGCCGCCAGCGCCCAGGGAGCGCCGCCCGGCGCGATGCCCGCAATCGTCGGCTCCGTCTTGGGCGTGAGGTCTGGAACAATCGTTGCCGAGAGCACGCGACCCTCGGAAGCGACGCGCGTGGACTGAGAGTTCTTGGCGCTGACGACGCCGGCCGCCAGCAGAGCGATGAGCGACGCTGTGGTCAATGAGACCACCCAGCGCATAGACGTGCGACGCATGTGCCATCTCCTGTCTCGCGGGAACGGACACCTGATCCGTCCGCCAACCAACACTCACAATGTGCCAGAGAGAGATACGCGACTCGTTACGTCGCCCTTTGCCCCTGAGACGCCACGCGCCGCACTTGACCCGACACCCGTTCACGCCTACAATCTTTCTACAGACCGGCGCGTCGGTTTGTGGCGCGCCACGGTCCGCAGCCGCAGATGAGGGGCAGACGTTACGGGCACCACCGACACGAGCCATCCGGCGCATCCCGCCGTCCGCGACAAGGACGCCACCCGCCAGCGCCTGCTCGACGCCGCCGAAGATGTCTTCGCGCGCAAGGGCTATCACGGCGCGGTGGTGGACGACATCATTCGGGCCTCCGATAGCTCGAAGGGCGGCTTCTACTTTCACTTCCCGAACAAGCAGGCCATCTTCCTCGCCTTGATAGACGCGCTGGTACCCAAGCTGACGACCGCCGTCGAGCGCGCCATCGCCTCCGAGCCTGATCCCGTCGCGCAGATGGGCGCGGCGCTCCGCACGCTGCTGGACCTCTTCGCCAAACATCGCAAACTCACGAAGATTCTGCTGGTGGAGGCGGTCGGCCTGGGACATGGCTTCGACGACCAGCTCATGCGCACGCGCGGCTCGTTCGCGCGCTTCATCCAGGGCTACCTGGATCGGGCGGTCGCCGCCGGGGCCATCGCCGAGCAGGACACCGAGATCGTCGCGTGGGCGTGGCTGGGCGCCATCAACGAGACGGTGGTGCGCTGGCTCGTCATGGGAGAGCCCAAACGCCTCGAAGACGTGTATCCACAGTTGCGGACACTGCTGCTGCGGTCGGTCGGCGCGGACGAGACACCTACGAAAGCGAGTCCCATCCAATGACGCGCCAGCACACCGGCTATTCGTTCCCCGCCGAGTCGCGCGACGACGGTTCTGCCGCGACGTCTACTGTCCGTCTGGGCGTCATAGATTACCTGAATGTCGTGCCGGTCTACGATTGGCTGCTCCGGCGGCAGCGTGACGACGGTGGCTTGCCCGGCATTGAGACGGTCGCTGGCGTGCCGGCGGCGATGAACGCAGCGCTGATTGCTGGCGAGATTGACGTGTCCAACGTCTCCAGTTTCGCTTTCGGCGCCAACGCGAAGGAGTGGCTGCTATTGCCGCATCTCTCCGTCGCGGCGCACGGGCGCGTCGAGAGCGTGCTGCTCTTCTCCTGGCAACAGGATTGGCGACGCCTGGATGGCGCGACGGTCGCGCTCACGGCGCACTCCGCCACGTCCGTCCAACTGGTGAAGCTGCTCTGCGAGCGCCGCTACGGCGTCCACCCGCGCTTCGTCACCGAGGCCCAGCCTGATCTGGATCGTATGTTGGCGCGGAGTGAGGCAGCGCTGCTCATTGGCGACACCGCGCTCATCGAGGGCCACCGGCGGCGCGGCATCGGCGCGCGCGGGCAGCCGTTCGTCTTCGATCTGGCGGCCGAATGGGAGCAGTGGACGGGGTTGCCGTTCGTCTTCGCCGTCTGGGCC
>DATEGV010000370.1:0-2973 GCA_035279925.1 Ktedonobacterales bacterium
CGGGGTGAGCCACCGATTGCCTACTCGCGCATTCAGCCTTTCTCTTCCCCCGTGGCCAGGGTCAGTTGTCCTCATCCCCCAGCCCCTTCCCCTTCCGAGGGGAAGGGGAGCGAGCGAGGCGACCTTCGGGCCGGGTTCCCCCTCTCCCTGTGGGAGAGGGGGGCAGGGGGTGAGGTCAGGAGCCGGCGCGAGAGCGAAGCGGAGGGGCTGGGGGTTAGGTTCCTCAGTCTCAACCGCTGATCGTCGGCGTGGGCTTCGGGATCGTGACGGCGCTATTGGTCTGCCCCGTCACGATGGTGTCGCCCTGGTTCAGCGTGGTCGCCAGCACCTCGTACGACGCGCCGTCGCTCAGGCCGATGACCACCGGCTGCGCCACCCACTTGTTCTGGACGAATTGGAGCACATACGCCGCCGTGGGATCGTCCTGCGAGAGGTCCGTGCCGGTGTTTTGCAGGTTCAGCAGCAGGTTGCGCGCCGCTGAGAGCGCCGTCTGTGTCTGCGCAGCCGTCAGGAAGCCGCCGTGCTTGCGGTCGGCGGCCGCCGTCGCGAACGTCACCGCGCTGACGGGAATCAGCAGCACCCCTTCGCGCTGCTGCGTCGTGATGACCACATTCGCGCGCATCCCCGGAAGCAACTGCGCCGACGAGGTATCCGGCGGCGCTACGTCAATCACCACCGGGTAGGTCAGCGCGCCGCCGCTGCTCGCGCCCACCGGCGAAACGGCGTCCACCGTGCCGTTGAAGACCTGGTTGCCCGCCACGGGAACGCGAATCTGCACCGCGTCACCCTTGGCGACGCCGCTGATGTGGTTGACGCTGATATTGCTCTTCACCTGCAAGCTGGAGAGATCGGCGATCTGCGCGAAGACGCTCACCGGCGCGTTTGAGGAGAGGCCGACGACGACACTGCCGACGGCGCCGTTGATGGCGGTGATCGTGCCGGCGTGCGGAGCCGTCAGCACCGCGCCGCTCAGATTGTCCTGCGCCGTTTGCAGCCGCGCCTGCGCCGTGTTCAGGGCATTCTGCGCCTCATCCGCGGCCTGCTGCGCGACGGCGTTGTCGTGGCTCTCTTTCGCCTGGGCGGTCGCGTAGTCATCCTGCGCCTTCTGCACGCACGCCGAGTCGTTGGCGTTGCAGGCGTTGATGGCCGCCTGTTCCGCGTCGTAGGCTGAGCTGGCCTCCGCTGCGGTCTGCGCCTGCACGGCTTGCAGGGTATTCTGCGCGTCGGTCACGGCCGTCTGCGCGTTGGAGACGGCGGTCTGCGCCTCGTTATAGGCGTCTTGCAGCAGCGTGGTGTTCAGCTTGGCGATGGTGTCGCCCTGGTTCACCTGCTGGCCCACCGTCACGTCAATCTCGCTGACCGAGCCGCTGCCCGTGAAGCCCGCGCCATATGTGGCTGTCTGGAGCAGACCGCTGCCGCCGAAACTCACGGTCAGGTTGCCCCGCGTAAGTTTGGTGTAGTGGATCACCGTCGCGCGCGTGTTGACGACGACCAGCGCGAGCACGGCGACCAGCGCGAGCAGCAGCGCCGCCGAGGCGACGCGAATCCAGCGACGACGATGCAGGGCGAGACGCCGGCGAAGGGCGAGGTAGCGAGTGCGCGCGGGTAGCGGCAGCGATGGGCGGGGAAACGGTCGGTGGGGCAGGGGCTCGACGGTGACGGTCGCGATGTCCGGCTCGGTCGGCTCGATGACGCCGCTGGCGTCGTGGTAGGCTCCTGAGGGTCCCATTCCTCCACTCGCGCCGTTGTGGGACAGCGGTGGCTCTGGAATGTCGAGCGGCGTATGCTCAGGAAGCTGGTCTGGATCCATCATAGCGTTCATGTCCCCCACCAACAGCGCGTCACCCGCTCGCTAGCCACGACGCGCGCATGCCACCATCAACCCACAAATCACCGAACGACGCAAGGCCATCCGTTCGGTCAGTTTCCATGCCACCGACGCCCTCGCGGCCCACGTTTCGAGAGAACCGCGCGGCGGGCGTCAGCCCATACCCTTACAGACGCGGAGACAAACCCGGATATGACCAGTTTACTCCCGTGCGGCAAGCGTAACGCATCTGCTCAGAGGGTTCCAATGAGCGTCACACACGAGCGAGGGTAAGTCTTTTCATATCGCTACTTGAGATAGGCGGGAGCCAGGTCAGTCGGCAGGGCAAGATCGGTAAGCCCGACGAGTTGGTCGAGCAGCGTGTCACCACAATCCAGCAAGGTCTGCCCCTGGATGCCCAGGACACTTGTCGTCCACCACCCGTTTCGCCCCCCACGCTGCATCACGGTGGTCGTCACGCCGAGAATTTGAAATGAGAGCGTGTAGTGATAGAATGGGCCGTTAAAGCCCATACCAACAGAGGAGGTATTGTGTTCAGCCCCGCACGCAGTAGCCTCTGGATTCAACGCCCCCCCGTCGAACACCCGTTTGATGGCGGCTGCCTGTGCGCCGGTGTAGCGTAGGTATACAACCGGCTTGAGTAGGCGACCTGTAGAGGTATCACTCGCCGGACTGACAGTGGCGACAATGATCACGGTGTCCGCATTGCGCGCGATATAGCTTCTCGCCAGCAGGAAGCTGTCTAGCGCGCCACCCAGGATCAGCACAATGACGACGCTCCAGAACACACGCGAGGGGATGCCTACTCGCATGGCGTGCGCTCCTCCTCCGTTGGTCTACGGCGGCAATCTGAGCAGTTATCCTGGACCATCTGTGAGCAGCGTACTCCCGTGCGGCACGTGGGTTCGTTGCGGCCCGCCAGACTCACCGTCGCTGGCGTCTTCCCGCAAGCGGCCATGACGCCCGTGGCCCGCCCGCTCTACAGCGACAGAACCGCATGGCGACAAGGACAACCGCTGTGGATGCCGAGCGGGCCATACGCGCCCAGCCGTCGGCGCGATTCGGGAGCAAACGCGCAATGGATGATCTCGCGAGTCTCGTCGTTGCGCCAGCGCCGAGAGTAGTTATAGACCGTCTGCCTCGGC
>DATEGV010000371.1:0-7254 GCA_035279925.1 Ktedonobacterales bacterium
GTGTCAATGCGCTGGCCGTCGAAGGAGATCGAGCCGCGCGTGACGCGAGCGCCGTGGAAGCGCAACAAGCCGCCGATCGCCCGCAGCAGCGTCGTTTTGCCCGCCCCATTGGCGCCCAGAACGGCCACTACCCCGCGGTCCGGCACGTCCAGCGAGACGCCGCGCACGCCGGTGATGACTCCCTGGTAGCGGACCTCGATGTCCTGAACGCTCAGCATGCGGCCTCCTCAACTCACGCGCCGGCGCGTGAGAGCGTGGGATGAGAGTGAGTGCGTGCAAGGTCGCGTTATGTGAGGGTGTTGTTGCCCAGGACGCTGACACCCGATAGTGGCTACAACGGTCGTCGGTTGATTTGGGAACGCCCTTCGGTCGGTCGCTGCGTCGGCATCCGCCCGCGCGGACCGGTGCCGAATGTGCGACAATGCGCCTTGCCTGGAATTACTTTCCGGCTGGACGGTAAGAGCATGGTAAACTATCCGTGGGAAGCCGTCAACCCCCGCGCGGGGCCGATATTCTCTATATACGCCGCGAAGCCACGTGTTGCTCACCGCCGCGCTGAAAAGCGGTCGCGCTCAGTCATAGCGCATGGGATGGAAGGCGGCAAGTTCAGATGACGGAACAGACGCGAAAACGGCTGGGTCGGCCACCGCGCGCTGAAAACCAGCGCGAGCGCATTCTCCATGAAGCCGCTATCCTCTTTGCGCGCAGTGGCTTCGACGCTTCCAGCCTCACCGAACTGGCGGAGGAGAGCGGCATCTCGAAAGCTGGCATCTACCACTATTTCAAGACCAAGCAGGAGGTGTACGACGCAATCATCCTCCAGACGCTACAGGGCCTGGAAGATCACGTGAGCGCGGTCGTGCGCGAGGCGACGGACCCCTACGACCGGCTTGTCGCGTTTATGTCCGCGCACGCCGACTACTTCGAGCGCAACTATTGGGCGTTCCGCGCCATGCTCATCAGCTTTAGCGCCATGTCCGCGCCGCTGGCCCGCGCCGAAGCGGTCATCCTGCGGGAACGCTACGAACGCCTCCTGCGGGGCATCATCGCGGACGGCGTGGCGCGCGGCGACTTCCGCGACGTGGACCCGGCCAGCGCCGGTCGGGCGGTCCTTTCACTGCTCAACTGGATGGCGCGCTGGTACCGTCCAGACGGCCCGAACACAGCCGCCGCGTTCGCGCTGGAATACGCGGACCTGCTGCTCAAGGGGCTGCACCGCTGAGCGCGGAGAGCCGGGAGCCAGTGGCGAGCGTGTGCGGTGGGCCTACCTCGCTGCCGCGTGACGCAGTGTCCACACGGCGCTGATGATCCACACCAGCGTGAGTGCGCAAATGAGCGCGGCAAACAAAGGAGCTAGACCCATCGCCTGGCTCTGCGTGAATGGAGCGGCGTTGAAGGAGATGGCGCATCCACCAAGGTACGAGTTGCGCAGTTGCCAGATCCAGGCGACGCTCAGCCCGGCGAACAAGATCGAGGCACAGGCCAGCCAGAGCCGGCGCCGGCTGCCCAGGAGGCCGCGACCGTTCCGGCGATGGAGCGCCACACCGGCGACGATGGCAATCGCGAGCAATGCCGCGCAGACCGTGGCCAAGACGCTCGCGCCGTCGAACGGGCTCCCACCGGTGTAGCCCTCAGCGACGATGGGCCGACTACCAGGAAGCGGCGCACCGCAGGGACTGAACGGCGGTAGCGAAGCGAATGGCATGGTGAGCGCGAGACCACTGAGTAGCGCGACGCGCGCTTGCAAGGACGCTTCTGACACGTTTCGCCGCCTTCCCGCTGTGCTGATTGTGACGTCTCGTCTCGGAGCAGACGCATGGTGAGTCCGGATCAGCTTACGCCGCGGCAAGCATAGCGGATTATGTTGGCCGTGGCAAGTACCAGTGGCAAGCCCCTCGCGGCCCGGTCTACGCTCCGTCGTTATATTGGCGCATACGCTTAGCGGTACTCGTCGCTCGCGGCGCATGCGGACCCGCCCACAGGATGCGCCGGCCCTGGTACTGCAATTTAATCCCTCGAACGTGTGGCAGCGCGAAGACTGTCCATGCGACGCGAACGTATGCGCGAACTCACCGGGGAGGGTTCTTATGCTACGCAACACGGTGCTCCGTGGCGTCGAGGCCGGCGCGGCCGGCACAGTCGCCCTACATGTCGCAACGTATGTGGACGTCACGGTCATCGCCTACGACGCCTTCGCGGACGACTAACCATACCTCGCGGCGACCGCCAGGCGCCCTGCCTCGCAACCGCGCGCGATCCAGCGCGTACATGTTGCAGCCGCTCGTGATCCACATGTCAGGGTCGGGGCGGCCATGAAAGAGGCAAACGAATGGTTCCGTTGTTGTTGGGCGTCGCGGTGGTGGTGTTCGTGATTTGGTTGGTCTTCACCATCATCGGGTTTGTCATCGGCGGACTGATCCATCTGCTCTGGATCGTGATTCTCGTGTGTCTTGCCATCTGGCTGGTGCAGCGCGTGATGGGCGGCGGACGGCGCGGCCGCACGCGGATGTACTAAAGCAGACGCCCGCGCTCCCTCTCCCGCGATGAGAGGGAGCGACGCGCAGGCGAGTCAGTCCACGAGCACAAAGCTCTCGCGCACGAAGACCGTATCGAAGGACTGCCACGCGCTGTCTGTGGTGGTCGTGTTCCAGGGAATGGCGTGGCCGCCGCGCGCCTCGACCACCGCGACCGCGTAGGCGCCCGTGACGATGTTGGCATACTCATCCTGCGTCGGCCCCTGCACGATCACCGTCACCTCCGAGAACGGTATGCCATTGGTCCACAGCGCCTGCTCGGCCATGAAACAAAATCCCTTGGCAAGCTCCTGGGCCGTGCTGGTTTTCGCGTCAGTATTAGGAACCGTGCCGCCAAGAGTGATCGTCACACTGGCTTTCGCGTGCGCCTCGTCAAAGGACGTTTCCACCGACTGCACCCCCGCGCCCCAGATCGCCGGATCCACGATGGCCGCAAGTGGACCGTGACTCGCGAAGGCCGGAGCCGGCGTGGCAGGCGTCACATGGTTGCTCTTCTTGACCGAGTTTGACAGGAACGCGCATCCGCTCATGGCGACGCCGAGCGCGCCGAGCGACACGGCGAGCAGGCATAGACGCCGAAACGGCAGGGTTCGCGCGCGTTGTGACTGTATGAGACTCTGGCGCATTGGTCGCGCTCCTCTCAACGGATGACGAATAGTGCGTGGGCCGCCACATCAATCACAGTCTCCGGCCATCACAAGTCCGTGGGACAGAGCGCGTCATCGCCCCATCACTCTGCGTATCTTGGCGCCACCGCGCGCTCCCTGCTCGCTCCCATTTCAAAAGTCGCCACACTCATCCTCGTACATGGCTCGCGCGCGTCGCGGCGGCTCGTGGACGACCCGGCTTCGTGGGAACCCGCGCGCAGTCCAGCAGCGCCCGCGCCCACACGTGCCGGTCCGCCGGCTCCAGCTCGCTCCACAGCGCCAGCCATACACGCTCCCACGTGCCGTCCGCCTCCCACTGGGCAAAGCGCCGCCAGCAGGTGATCGCGCTGCCATACTCGCGTGGCGTGTCCTGCCAGCGACAGCCGTTACGCAGCACGTACAGGATGCCGTTCAGCGTGCGCCGGTCATCCGCGCGTGGCCGTCCGCGCCGCTGGGGCGGCGATATCACTGCCTCTACCGCGTCCCACTGTGTATCCGTCAGCGACATGTTGCGTACACGTTCCTCGCGCCGGCGCAGAACGTCCGCATGCGCCACCCAGAGTTGAGTTAGACTGCGAAAGGAGCCGTCGTAGTGTTCGACGCGCGCCGTATCCAGCAACTCCGCCTCGCCCGGCATGATGATCGCCTCCATCCATGCCTCGCCGACGAAGGCGCGCAGGCTCGCCAGATCGCTCCACAGCGACACGACGATGAAGTCATCAGGCGACTCCTCCCGAAGCGGCGCGATATACGCCGTCTGGCAGCCAGTTTGCCCCTGCATCATGGGGATGGTTGTCTCATAGCAGAGCCGAGAATACGCGGCGCGGGCGCCTGGCTTGAGCCGCGCGCGAAAGAGCCGGATAATCATTGGGCGCTCCATGGTGGAATCGCGATGCATCTACCCGCCATGTTACGATACAGTGATAGAACCCGTACCCTCTACGGTATTCGTGCATGGCAGGAGAAGGGCGCTTCATGGATCCTCGCATCACTCGCTGGGCAAAAACGCTGGTTGGCTATTGTCTCGAAGTGCAACCGGGAGAGATGGCGCTCATCAACGCCACCCCGGCCGCTGAGCCGCTCGTCGCCGAAGTCTACCGTGAGGTGCTGCGCGCCGGGGGGCATCCCATCCCGCGTATCACCCTGCCCGCGCTCACGGAGATCGCGCTGCGCGAGGGGAACGACGATCAGCTGAGCTGGATCAATCCCGCCGAGCGCCTGCTGCTCGAACAGGCCGACGCCACACTTGCCATCAGCAGTGAAACGAACACGCGGCGACTCGCCGAGGCCGACCCTGACCGGCAGGCGATTATGCGCCGCGCGGGCCGGGAGCTCCAGCGGATTCGCGGCGAGCGCTCCGTAATGGGCGATATCCGCTGGTGCCTCACCCTCTTCCCCACGCAGGCCTACGCCCAGGACGCCGGCATGTCGCTCAGCGATTTCGAGGAGTTCGTGTACGACGCCTGCTTCTTGAACAGCGAAGACCCCGCCGAACGCTGGCGCGAGCTTGGGCGCCGGCAGCAATTCTACTCCGATTGGCTCAAGGACAAGCATCAGGCGCATGTGATCGGTCCCGACACCGACTTCACCGTCGAGTTCGGTGGCCGTATCTTCCGCAATAGCGACGGCAAGCGCAACTTCCCTAGCGGCGAGTTCTTCACCAGCCCCATCGAGGATTCAGCGGAAGGCACGGTGCGCTTCACGATTCCAAGTGTCGTCGGCGGTCATCATGTGTCGGACATCCGGCTGCGCTTCGAGCGTGGGCGCGTGGTAGAGGCGACCGCCGCGCAGGGTCAGGATTACCTGGAGCAGTCGCTCGCCCTGGACGAGGGCGCCCGGTCGCTGGGCGAGTTCGCCTTTGGCAACAATCCCGGCATCCAGCGCGGCATCCAGAACATTCTCTTTGACGAGAAGATCGGCGGCACCATACACATGGCGCTGGGCAACAGCTACGCCGAGTGCGGCGGCAAGAACGTCTCCGCGCTGCACTGGGATATGATCTGCGATCTGCGCCCGGCGGCCGGCGGCGGCGAGGTCTACGTGGATGGCACGCTGTTCCTGAAAGACGGCAAGCTCATGGTGCGCCCGGAGTAGACACCCGACGCGATGGCTGAGGAGTCAGTATGGAGAGCGCGACGCAACCGCGGCCGCCCGGGTGGAGTCGCTGGCACGCCGATGCGTTCCAGGACCCGGACGTGGCTGCGGCGTACAGACACCGGATCCCTTATCCCGATGAGGTCTTCTCGACGCTGGCCGGACTGCTCGACACCGAGAGCGATACCATGCTGGACATCGGCTGCGGGCGCGGCGAGCTGGCGCGGCCCATGCTGGCGTTCGCGGGCCGGGTGGACGCGGTGGACGCCTCCGCGGAGATGATTGCGCAGGGCCGCAGACTGCCAGACGGCGACTCTCCACGCCTGCGCTGGTTGCGCGCGCGCACCGAGGACGCGCCGCTCGAGCCGCCGTATGGCCTCGTCACTGCCGGCCAAAGTCTGCACTGGATGGAGTGGGATATCGTTCTGCCGCGTCTGCATGATGCGCTCACGCCACACGGCGCGCTCGCCATCGTGGACTGCCACACGCTGCCGGAGCCGTGGGACGACGAGATGTACCCCATCTTCGCGCGCTACAGCGCCAACAAGGAGTATCTGCGCCTCGATCTTATCCAGGAACTCGAATCGCGCGATCACTTCGTCAAGCAAGGTGAGCGGCATACTGTGCCCGTTCCCTACACGCAGCCCGTCGAGGAGGTGATCGAGGCGTACCACGCGATGAGCTCGCTCACCCGCGCTCGCATGGGCGAGGAGGACGCCCGCGCCTTCGAAGACGCTGCGCGCTCCGTATTTCTACGCCACGCGCCTGACGGGGTGATCAACTGGCAGGTCACCGCCAGCATCGTCTGGGGCCGCCCACTGCCGGCTCCCCCTCTCAGGAGCGACGCGCCAGAGTTGGCCGTCGGCGACGATGAAAATTGACAGCCCGCTGCTCGCGCTCGTCGGACCTACGGCGACGGGTAAGACGGCGCTGGCCATCGAGCTCGCGGAGCGGCTGCGCGACATTGCCACATTCGAAGTGGTCTCCGCCGACTCCCGCCAGATCTACCGGCGGCTCGACATCGCCACAGCCAAGCCGACGCCTGCCCAACGGGCCGCACTCCCGCACCATCTGATTGATGTGGTAGACCCCAACCAGACGTACACCCTCGCGGACTACCAGCGCGACGCGACCGCAACGATTCAGGCAATCCACGCGCGGGGCGCCGTGCCGATGCTCGTCGGTGGAACGGGCCTCTATGTGCGCGCGGTGATGGATGGACTCGTTATCCCCGCGGTGGCGCCTGACCCGGAGCTGCGCGCGCGCCTCGAAGCGGAGGCGGCGGCCGGCGGACCCGATGCGCTCTACCAGCGGTTAGTCGCGCTCGATCCCGTCGCGGCGGCGCGCATAGATCGGGCGAACGTACGCCGGTTGGTGCGCGCGCTGGAGGTCTGCCTCGTCACTGGCCGTCCATTTTCTGAACAACAACGCACGCGGACCCCGGAGTACAACACGCTGGCGCTTGGGCTGAACATGGATCGGCAGGCGCTCTACGCGCGGGCCGACGCGCGCATTGACGCGATGCTCGGCGCGGGGCTGGTGGAGGAGGTGCGCGCCCTTGTCGCGGCCGGCTACGACTGGTCGCTCCCCTCGATGAGCAGTCTCGGCTATCGCGAGCTTGGCGCGTATCTTCGCGGCGAGGCGACACCTGACGACGCGGTGGCGCGCTTCAAATTGGACACGCACGCCTACATTCGCCGCCAGCTCTCCTGGTTTCGTCCGGACAACCGCATCCACTGGCTCGACGCCGCGCTGCCGCTCGATGAGCTTGTGCGCGACGCTGCCGGCAGCGTCCGCGCGTGGCTGCTGGCTGGGGGCGTTGCGAAAATCTTCGCCCCATAGTGTAAAATGGTCAGGGCATGTATCTACGCACGATCCCTACACATACCGTCGAGTTCACATGACCGAGAGACGAGGGACGTATGAGCGGTGCGAGCGCTGGGCCGGATGCGCTTCTCGGCCACGTCGTGGGCGGCTAC
>DATEGV010000372.1:0-31741 GCA_035279925.1 Ktedonobacterales bacterium
CCGGCGTGCGCACGACGCGAATGAGCTCGCGCTTCGGGCGCGCCTCGCGGCAGGCGATACACGTGCGCACGGGAACGCGCCGTGGCCGCGCCGGTTGCTTGGGTTTCGCGGGTGTGCCTGCCATGCTACCGCTCCACCCGCGCCTGCTGCGCGTCCGCCGTCGCCGGTGGCGGAGCCACTTCCTCGGCCTGCTCGGTTGGTCGCGCCACATCCACGCGCCATCCCGTCAGCCGCGCCGCCAGCCGCGCGTTCTGCCCGTCTTTGCCGATGGCCAGCGAGAGTTGGCGTTCCGGCACCGTGACCAGCGCGGTATGGTCCGAGTCGCGCAGTTCGACGTGCAGCGGCTTCACAGGACTGAGCGCGTTGGCGACGAATTGGGCCGGCTCTGTGCTCCACTGGATGATATCAATCTTCTCGCCGTTGAGCTCGTTGACGATGTTATTGATGCGCGTGCCGCGCACGCCCACGCACGCGCCGATGGGGTCAATCCCGTCCTGGCGCGCCCAGACGGCGACCTTCGAGCGGCTGCCTGGCTCGCGCGCGATCGCCTTGATCTCCACCTGCCCGTTGAAGATCTCCGGCACCTCAAGCTCAAAGAGCCGCTTGATGATGTTGCGGTGCGTGCGCGAGACCAGCGCCTGCACGCCGCGCCCGCCACTGCGCCGCAGTTCATAGACGTAGACGCGCAGCCGTTGCCCAACGCGCAGCCGCTCGCCGGGGATCATCTCCGTATCGGCGAGCACGCCCTCCACCTTGCCAAGATCGAGGATCCAGGCTTCTTTGCGTGTCCGCTCGTCGCGCTCGCGCCGGATCACAGTGCCCAGCACCATATCGTCGAGATGCTCTTTATACGACTCGAAGACATAGTCCTGCTCGGCCTCGCGCATGCGCTGCAAGATGATCTGCTTCGCGGTCTGCGCGGGAATTTTATTGAAGATCTGCGGCGAATCCACTTCCATGTGCTGGCCCAGCGCCGCATGTGGATCGAGCTGCTGCGCGTCGCCAAGGGAGATCTCCTCCATTGGGTTGCTCGCCTGCGCGACAACGCGCTTGTTCGCCCAGACGCGCACATCGCCGCTGCTCTCGACCTCGATCCGTATGTTTTCGCCACCACCCACGCTCTTGCGGTACGCCGCGAGCAGCGCATTGGCGACGGCCTCCATGACAACGTCCTGGGGGAGTCCCTTTTCATGGATAAGTTGGCTTATAGCGAGCTGGAATTCCGTTCGCATTGAGTGTCTCCCTTCCAGAGGATTGCCGCTTGCCGTCGCTTCGTTCCGCCGTCAATAGGTACAGTGAAGGCGTGAGGTTGCCCCACGCCTGAGCTACAGTGCGCCGGTTGTTCCCCAACCCCCTGATGCCGGCGCCTCCAGGGGAGGTAATGCTCGTCTCCGGCTCCAAGCAAACGGAGAAGTGGGGATGCCCCACTTCTCCAGGTACGCGGTCCTCGGTTCCGCCTCAGTATATCACCTTGGGTATCGGCGCCGCAAAGGTGGTTTGACGCCCCCGCCGCGCTCCCATATAATCGGAGCAGCGCCCGGCCCCAACGCGGTAACTGGCTGGGGTGACGCAACGCAAAGGAGCGGACCACGATGGCCATCGAGCTGGCGGAAGACGAGCGCATGCTACTGGACGCGATCCACGATCTCGCCCGTGACAAGGTGGCGCCGAGAGCGGCCGCGATAGACGCGAAGGGCGAGTTTCCCTGGGATATGAAAGAACTGCTCGCCTCCCAGGACATCCTCGCCATGCCGTTCCCGGAGGAGTACGGTGGCATCGGCTCCAGCGAACTCAGCATCCTGATGACGATTGAGGAGTTGGCGAAGGCGTGCGCCGTCACCGCGCTCATCCTCTGTGTGCAGCAGCTTGGTTCACTGCCCATTCTGCTCGCCGGCACGCCAGAGCAGAAGCAGCGATTCATTCCCAAGCTGGCCACCGGCGAATGGCTCGCCGCCTACGCGCTCACCGAGCCAGGCTCCGGCTCCGACGCCGGCGGGATGCGCACGCGCGCCGAACGACACGGCGACACCTACGTGCTCAACGGCCTCAAGCACTTCATCACCAACGCGGGCATCGCGCATGTCAACACCGTCTTCGCCGTCACCGATCCCGCCGCCGGCAGTCGCGGCGTCAGCGCCTTCGTCGTCGAGGGCGACCGGCCGGGCTTCCGCCTCGGCAATATAGAGAACAAGATGGGCATTCGCGGCTCGCAGACCGGCGAACTCGTCTTCGAGGAGTGCGTTATCCCCGCCGACAACCTGCTCGGCAAGGAGGGCGACGGCTTCAAGATCGCGTTGGCGACGCTGGATCGCACACGCCCCGGCATCGCCGCGCAGGCGCTGGGCATCGCGCAGGGCGCGCTCGATTTCGCAGTCCAATACGCCAAACAGCGCGTCCAGTTCGGAAAGCCTATCATCGAAAATCAGGGCATCCAGTTCATGCTTGCCGACATGGACATCAAGACTGAAGCGGCGCGTCGTCTCGTCTATCACGTGGGCGAGATGATGGACGCCGGCGTCGCCCGGTTCAGCCGCGAGTCCGCCATCGCCAAAACCTACGCCTCCGACGTGGCGATGGATGTAACCAACGACGCGATTCAAGTGCTGGGCGGCTACGGATACATGAAAGAGTTTCCAGTCGAGCGCATGATGCGCGACGCGAAGATCTGCCAGATCTACGAAGGCACTAACCAAATTCAGCGCCTCGTCATTTCGCGGGAGCTGACGCGCGGTTAGTGGGGTATCCCTAACCCCCCAGCCCCCTTGCCGTTGGTACGGGAACGGGGGTCGGAACCGTGAGGCGAGCGCATGATGACGAGAGGGAGGGCGAACGATGGCACTCTACGTTGATAGCGCCCATCTGGACGACGTTGCCGACATCTGCGCGACGTTTCCCGTCGTCGGCGTCACAACCAATCCCTCGATTCTGCTGGCGGCTGTGGAGCGCGGCCAGCGGCTGGACGATCTCGCCGTCGCGCGCGGCCTGCTCGCGCGGTGTACCGGCGCCGTCTTTATGCAGCCGACGGCCGAGACCGCCGAGGACTTGCTCGCCGCCGCGCGTCGCTATGTTGACGTGGACCCCACCCGCATCGTCGTGAAGCTGCCGATGACCGCGCTGGGCGTCCAGACCGGCAAGACGCTGAAGGCCGAGGGCGCCCGCGTCGCCTACACCGCCACGTACACGCTCGCGCAGACCTACATCGCCGCGATGGCCGGCGCGGACTGGGTGATTCCCTACCACGGGCGTCTACGCCGGGCTGGGATAGACGCCGCCGCACGCATCGGCGGCATGGTTGAGCTTGTCGAGCGGCAGCGCGCGCCGACTCATGTGCTCGCGGCAAGTGTGCGGTCCACGTCGTGCCTCGTCGAGGTGGTGATGGCGGGCGCGCATGACGCGACCCTCCCGCCGGAGGTCATTCGCGCGCTGAGCGAAGACGCCCTCACGGCGGCCGCGGTCACGCAGTTCGCGGCGGACTGGCAGCGGGTGCGCGCCGCGCTGGGTTAGCGCAGCGCGAAACTTCAGTTACCCAACCCCGGGCGCCTACGACCCTCCACGATCCGGCGCGGCGCGGCCAAGCCATCCGACGACCGCGCCAAGTGTCGCGCCGAAGATCCAGTGGGCGACGACCATGATGACACGGCGATCTGGCCGGTCATGCTTCGCATGGGGCATCAGGCCGAGCGCCGGAATCCAGCCCATGTAACTGCTCGCCCACAGGAGCGTGCCGAAGAGCGCGCCGGTGAGGATGGGACTGACACGCCACGGCAGGCGGCGCTGCGCCACCCCATAGACCGCCCCGGCCATCCCACCGAAGGCGAAGTGCAGCACGGTGGCGAGCATGTTTCGCGGCTTCTGGCTTCCGGCGCGGCGTCGTCCCCGAAAGAACACTTTCTGGGTGATGCGCTCGGGCGGCTGCCTGCCCAGCAGCCCCAGCCGGCGCGCGGCAAGCATCGCGGCGCTCATCGGGACGGTTCCGGCCAGCCCGCCAATCGCGCCATCCACCGCGGCGCGAACGTCTCGTGGTATCTGCGCTCGTGTGGTGTCAACCGGCGCCACCACCGGCTGATCCTGGATCGCGGTAGCCATAACGGACTCCCCTCCGTATCTGCGCGGACTCGCATAGCTGTCGCATCACGCGATGACAGTCGCAGGGGTTGTGCCGCCGGATTCGTCTACCCTTGTCCCACGATCAGCGTGCGGCCCGTCATCGTCGGCGGCTGCGCGATACCCAGCAGTTGCAGCATCGTTGGCGCGACGTCCGCCAGAATACCATCGCCGCGCAGCGTCACATCCGGCCACTGCGGCACGACGAAGTAGAACGGGACCGGATTCGTCGTGTGCGAAGTCAACGGCTTGCCCGTGTCGTACTCGATCAGTTGCTCGGCGTTGCCGTGGTCGGCGGTGATGAGGACCGCCCCGCCAGCCGCTAGCGCCGCCTCCACCACCTTGCCCACGCCGTCATCCACCGCCTCGACGGCCTTGATCGCCGCCTCGATTACCCCGGTATGCCCCACCATATCGGCGTTGGCGTAGTTCATAATTACCACGTCATACGCGCCGCTCTCGATGCGCGCCACCGCCTCGCGTGTCAGCTCCGGGGCGCTCATCTCCGGCTTCAGGTCGTAGGTCGCCACCTTCGGCGAGGGCACGAGCAGACGATCCTCGCCAGGGAACGGCGCCTCCCGGCCACCGTTGAAGAAGAACGTCACATGGGCGTATTTCTCCGTCTCCGCCGTGTGAAACTGCGTCAGGCCATGGTCCGCGAGAATCTTCGCCAGCGGCAAGCTGACGTTGTCCGCGGGGAACGCCACTTGTACCGGCAGACCCGCCTCATACTCCGTCATCGTCACGAAGACAAGATCCTCCAGGCGCGGTCCTCGGTCAAACTTCCCCTCGGCCTGTGGCGGCAACTCTGGCAGCGCGAACGCCTTGGTCAGCTCGCGGCCACGGTCGGAGCGGAAGTTGAAATAGACGACGGCGTCGCCCGCCTCGACGGTCGCGACGGGCTGGCCGTCGGCCATCACTACCATCGGCTCGATGAACTCGTCCGTCACCTTGCGCTCGTACGACTCCGCGATGGCCGCCACCGGATCGGAGACGCGCTGCCCCTCCGCGCGGGTCATCGCCCAGTAGACGCGCGCGATGCGCTCCCAGCGGTTGTCCCGGTCCATCGCGTAGTAGCGGCCGCTGATCGTGGCCACCCGCGCCGGATGCTCGCCGCCGATCTCGGCGGCGCGCGCCAGCAACTCCTCCATATAGTCCCTCGCGCCGAACGGCGACGTGTCCCGACCGTCGGTGAAGGCGTGGATATAGACGCGCCCGACCTCATGACTCGCCGCCAGCCGTAGGCACGCCTCCAGGTGACTCTGGTGCGCGTGCACGCCGCCGGGACCGATGAGACCGCAGAAGTGCAGCTTGCTCCCAGTGCGCTTCACGTGCTCGATGGCGGCCAGCAGCGCCGGATTGGTGAAGAACGTGCCGTCCTGGATCGCGGCGGAGACCCGCGTGAACTCCTGGAGCACCCGCTTGCCGGCGCCGATGTTGAGGTGTCCGACCTCGGAGTTGCCCATCTGGCCCTCCGGTAGCCCCACCGCCGGGCCGGACGTCGCCACCTGCGTATGCGGCCAATCGCGCTCGATGCGGTCCAGGTTCGGCTTGGTGGCCATCGCGATCGCGTTGGCGTCTCTGCGCGGATTGATGCCGTAGCCGTCCATCACGATCAAGACGAGGGGGCGGGGTACGGTTGGCATATCGGGGGCGCTCCTTACTGGACACAGGGGAGACGATCAACGTGATGATCGGCGTTGAGTCGCGTACTGCTCCATACGATAGCGGAACTTGGCGCTGATCGGCACGCTGGGAGCATCCATTTGGGCATGCGAACGTGCGCAGGAAACCGCTGTGGTATAATACGGCGCGGTCGGCGACAGCGGATTCTCCGCGCAAACTCAGGCATCAGCCAGGAGCCGGCTCCATGACAAGAAACCCAAGGTGACCCAGGAGGCTGGCGCGTGAGCAAAGCCCAGATACTCCCTCCAAGCGCGGAGCCAGCCGAGCAGGATCAGCACGCCCGGCGACAAAAGGCTCTGCGTGAGATCGTCGAAACCATCGTGCTCACGCTGCTCATCTTCTTCGCGGTGCATTTCTCGATTCAGCCCGTCCATGTGGATGGACCGAGCATGCAGCCGGGTTTACATACGGGTGAGGTGCTGCTGGTCAATCTGCTGACCTATGATTTCAGTTCACCGCAGCGCGGCGATATTGTCGTCTTTCATCCGCCGGGCGAACCGAATGTGGAGTATGTGAAGCGCATCATCGGCATTCCCGGCGATACGATCTCCATCACGGCGACCGCCGTGTACGTGGACGGCAAGAAGCTCAACGAGCCGTACATCGCGGCGCTGGCGCCGGGGCAGGACGAAAGCGTGGTGGTCATCCCCAGCCTCAAGCTCGGCAAGAATGACTACTTCGTGCTCGGCGACAACCGTCTCAACAGCCGCGACTCGCGCTTCTTCGATGGGCCGGTGACGCGGCAGTCCATCATCGGCAAGGCTCAGCTTGTCATCTTCCCATTCAACGCGATTGAATGGCTGCCTAACTTTTCCAGCGTGTTCTCTGGCGTCCACCCGTGAGCGCGCCGCCAACTCTGACATACTGTGACACGAGGCGGTAGGGATTCCTACCCGCGGCCTCTTTTCCACCTTCAAGGAGCGGGACGTGGCGCCAGTGCGTTCGAGACCGGTGAGCCGGACGATAGCCGAGCAACGCGCGCATCTCATGCGTGAGATCGTCGAAACGTTGCTGTTTGTGGCGCTGATCTTTGTCATCGTCCACTTCACCATCCAGTCGTTTAGCATCAGCGGAACCAACATGGCTCCCGAATTGAAGCCGGGCCAGATCGTCGTCGTCAACCGCGTCGCCTACCTCTTCGGTGGCCCTGGGCGCGGCGATGTCGCGCTTGTCGTGGACCCCAGCGACCCGCACCTCAAGAAGCAGTTGCTCGAGCGAGTCATCGCCGTGCCGGGCGACACCATCGAGGTGACCGCCTCGCATATCATCGTCAACGGCGTCACGCTGAACGAGCCGTACGTGCATGTGGCCCCCGGTGTCTCGCAGAACCCCGTCATTCTGGCGCCACAGAAGCTTGGCAAGCATCAGTATTTCGTGTTGAATGACAACCGGCTCAGCGCCGAGGATTCTCGCACATTCGGTCCGGTGGATCAGAGCAACATCCTGGGCAAAGCCGTCGTGGTTTTCTGGCCACTCAGCCAGTTCAGTGGCATCAATAACTACTCCGGCGTCTTTCGCGGCGTCGGCAAATAGAGGGCAGCGCCCGTATGCTTGGTGAAATCGCGCTGTTTGTGGCGCTTGGACTCGTGGCGCTGCTCGTTATAGGACTGCTCGCTTTCAGCTACTGGCGCGCGGCCCTGCTGCTGCGACCCGTCCGTGTGCCGCTGCGCTTCCAACCGGCGGACTTCGATCTGCCCGTCGAGGACGTGTGGATACCGAGCCCGCGCGGATTGCTGACCGCCTGGTACCTGCCCGCGCGCAACGGCTGCACACTCATCTGCTGCCACGGCATCAACGACAATCGCGCGCAGTGGCTCGCCCAGGTCGCGCGTCTGCACGACCGATCCGGCTACGGCGCGCTCATGTTCGATTTCGCTGGGCATGGCGATAGCGAAGGCAACCAGGTCACATTTGGCGTGCGCGAGGTCGAGGATGTCACTGCCGTCGTCGCCTACCTGCGCGAGCGCGGCGACGTGAACATGGACGGACTCGGCATCGTCGGCTACTCCCTCGGCGCGATCACCGCCGTCCTGGCCGCCGCCCGCATTCCAGGGTTGCGGTGCCTCGTCATCGAGAGCGGCTTCGCCGACGTGCAGCGCGATATCGCCGTACTTTTCAAGCGTTTCACCGGGCTGCCGCCGTTCCCGTTCGCCAACCTGATCGTCTTTTGGGGTCAGATCATTTCCGGCGTCAAGCTCGGCGATATTCGCCCCGTCCGTGTCATTGGCGCGCTCAGTCCGCGCGCGTCGCTCATCATCTCCGACCTGTGCGATGAAATCGCCAACGAACCTTACGACGGGACGCATCTCTTCGAGGCCGCCGGCGACCCCAAGGAACTCTGGCAGATCGCCGATTGCCACCACGTGCAGGGATTCTCGACCGTGCCAGACCAGTGGATCCAGCGCGTCGGCGACTTTCTGGACGCCTATCTGGCGCGGCCGGTGGCGAGCGAGCTCCAGCCACAGAGCCGCGAGGGGCATAATGCCTGAGCTTCCCGAGGTCGAATTCGTCGCGCGACAACTCAGAGAGGACCTCGTCGGCCACAAAATCGAGCGCGTGGATGTCTCCTGGTCACGTAGTGTCCAGGGGATTCCTCCGGACGAGTTCGCGGCGCGACTGGCCGGGCGGCGCGTCGTGGGCATCGCGCGGCGCGGCAAGTATCTGCTTGCGCACATGGACGGCGACGAGACGCTGGTGATCCATCGCCGCATGTCGGGCAACCTGGCGCTCTCGCCCCCCGCTCGCGACGTGCTCTATGTGCGCGTGGCCTTCGACCTGGATGACGGGCGCCGCCTGCTCTACTCCGACCCGCGCAAGTTCGGCCGGTTGGCGCTTGTCGCGGATGGCGATCTACCGCGTCTCTTCGCCGCGCTCGGACCTGAGCCGCTCGACGACGAGTTCACTCCAGCGGCGCTCTCCCAGCGTCTTGGCAGCCAGCAACGCTCGATCAAGGCGACGCTGCTCGACCAGTCCGTGGTCGCCGGGCTTGGTAACATCTACGCCGACGAGGCGCTGTATCGCGCTGGCATCCATCCGTTGCGTCCCGCCGGCTCGCTGAGCGCGTCCGAGATTGCCGGGTTGCGCGATGCGATCCAGGCCGTTCTGCGCACCGGCATCGAGCACGGGGGCACGACGTTCGGCCGGCACCGCGACGCCTACGACCAGGCCGGAACGAATCTCGAACACATCGAGGTCTACCGGCGCGCCGGTCAGCCTTGCCTCCGGTGCGGCACGCCTATCGCGCGCATCGTCGTGGCGCAGCGCGGCACGCACTTCTGCCCCTCGTGCCAGCCAATCCACGGACGCTAACAACCCCGTTGTCCGCTGGGTCGCCTCATCCGCCCGCCGCTGGGTCGCCTCATCCGCCTGCCCCTTCCCCTCCCGAGGGGAAGGGGAGCCAGCGTTGCGACCGTCAGGCTAGGTTCCCCCTCTCCTCGCGGGAGAGGGGGTCAGGGGGTGAGGTTCCTAATTCTTCACCCGCCGGTGGTCGTTGGGGTCACGGTACCCGGTGTGCCGGAGGGGCCGGCCGTGGGCGTCGGCGCCTGGGTCGGGTTCGGCGTGAAGAACGTCTGCGCCTCGAAGGTCTGGCCGTTGTAGCTCACCACCACATCCACCACCACCGGGAGACCTGACGTTTGGTCGTCGAACTGGATGGGGATCGCGGCGAGTCCATCGGCGTCCGTCTGGCCGCCGTAAGACTGATTGACCGGCGCTTCGAGGTTCACCGTGACCTGCAACAACTGCGACGGCGGCTTGGCCGGCCCGTTCATGCTCGGGTCCTGCACGCGACACAGCACGTATATCGTGATGTTGTCCTTGTTGTTGGGGGAATAGTTCGACGGCCACGCGCCGACCGTAAAGGGCGGAAACGTCGGACTTGGCGTGGCCAGGTTCGGATTCGGCGTGTGAAACACGTTCACGCCGTTATTGCTTGAAGACGAGACCGGCGAGGTCGGAGCCTGACAGGCCACCAACGCCACCGCGATAACGCCAAACGCGATCGTCAGGAGCGCGAGCCGTTTCGGTCGAGCCGACATATCGCTTCCCTACCTCCAACTTCCCGGTCAGTCATTGCGTATGTTTGTGCGAGACTACTCACTGACACGCATGAGGCGCGTCCGCTGTGTCAGCCTCGCCAGTATAGCTGGCAGGCCATTCGCTGGCAAGCCGTGGCGGCCCACCCTGGCGAAGTGTTCCAGGATACAGTGTTCAACATGTAGGCGTCGCCCGCAACTTTCCGCTGACGCGCCACCCGAACGGGCTATCGTCGGCTCGCCCACCGCGCTCACGCCGGTTGCCGCATGAGAGTTTTCACATACACCGGGTTATTCACCCCCGTGAGGTGGCGCACATCACCGGCCGCGTGCTATTATTATGTCATAGCGTCACGTGCGCGGAGCCGTGAACGGTGGCCTGGCGCCCCACGAGACGCTGGACGGAGGTCATGTTGGAGTACGGGGACGAGCACGTGCGTATCCCGGATGCGCCGGACACGCGGACGGAGGGCAATCTCGTCCACGCGCGGCTCGATGTCGGACGGGAGCGGCGCAAGGGCATCCCAGAGGTTGTGCTGGCCAGCGGCAAGACGGACGATCAGCTCATCGCGATCGTGCGCGCGTTTCTGGACCGCAGCGGGCACGCCATTGTGAGCCGGCTGCGCGAACGGAGCGCCGAACGCGTGGCGCGGGAATTCGCTGAATGGCATGTGGACCTGCGACGCGACGCGCGCGCCGCCGCCATCCACGCGCCGGGATACGAGCGCGCCGTCACCGGGGGACGCATCGGCGTGCTCACCGCGGGCACCAGCGACATTCGTGTCGCCGAGGAGGCGCGGCTCATCGCGGAGGAGATGGGGTGCCATGTAAGCACACTCTACGACGTCGGTGTCGCCGGACTCCACCGGCTATTCGCGCCGCTCGAGCGCATGCTTGAGGACAATGTGGCGGCGCTCGTGGTCTGCGCGGGGATGGATGGCGCGTTGCCGAGTGTCGTCGCCGGTCTCGCCCCGGCTCCCGTGATCGGCGTCCCAACCAGCGTCGGCTACGGGGCCGGCGGGCGTGGAAAAGCCGCGCTGCTCTCCATGCTGCAGACCTGCGCCCCCGGGCTGACAGTTGTCAATATAGATAATGGCATCGGCGCCGGAGCCACCGCCGCGTTGATCGCCAACAAGGTCGCGGCCGCTCGCGCGTGGGCGCGTGAAGGCTCCGCCGGCTCCGTTCCCTAGAGCCGCGCGAGATGACGTTCATGCGCTCGCTGAGCGAACGCGGACCATGTTCCGGCAAGAACCGCGCTCGACATAATGATGCCTTCAGGTATCAGAGGATGCTGGCATAGTTAATGCGACGTAGCCGGCAGGGTTCTTGACCGGACGGCAGAGCGGCACGGCGTTTAATACAGCCGAGCCGCAATCGAAGAAGTCGAACATCCAGAGGTAAGAGAGAGGTGCAACCCATGGCTACTAGTAAACGCGGGCCGGAGCCCGGCTCCCAGAAGGCAAAACACGGCGGCCAGGCGGTACGCGAGAAGTACGGTCCGGAGTTTTACAGCAAGATTGGCAAGAAGGGCGGCGAGGCTGTCAAAGAGAAGCTCGGCCCGTCGTTCTATGCTGAAATCGGCAAGAAGGGCGGCGAATCCACCAAGCGGCAACAGGGCCCTGAGTTCTATTCCCGCATTGGCAAAAAGGGCGGCGAGCGCGGACGCGGTACCCCCAAGCAGCAATCCTCGCGTAGCGCATCCCGCTAGCGCGTGGTAGCGGCGTCGCCTCACACGGTACGCCGCCTAGCGTCCGATAGCACGGGCACGTGACAGCGTTCGTCGGTTCATTCGGCGGCGCTCGCGTGCCCGTCGCGCGTCCTGGCTCCTCGCGCCGGCGTCCCTGAGCGTTTCGCAGGCTGGCGCACGGCGTATTCATCAAACCTCCACTTCCCGGCCCCGCATCTCAACCGCTTTCCGACTGCAAACGAACCTGTCACCTCCTCGCGCGCGAGTACACTACTCCTGGACACATCGCACATCTGCTCTTTTTGGTGTCCGCGAGGAGTTACTTTATGGCGCGCGAACCACTCTCACTGCTCAATCCGCCGCGCTCCGCCGCGCCCGCGCTCCTGGATCGGGTCGCCGACGCATCCACCTATGCGGCGCTGGACGCGCACCTGCGCGCCGTGCGCACCATTCCGACCACCTACCGGCTCGTGAAGCGCGGTCTCGATATTCTGGTCAGCGCGACGGTTCTCCTCGTCCTCTCGCCGCTGCTCGCCGTCACCTTTCTCGCGATCAAACTGACCTCGAAGGGGCCGGCGTTCTTCAGCCAGCAGCGCGTTGGCGAGGGTGGCCGCATCTTCACCATGTACAAGTTCCGTTCGATGTATCAGGACTCCGACCACACGCTGCATCAGATCGCCTACGCCCACTTCGTCCAGGGCCTCGGCGGGACCGGCAAGGTGGATCGCGTCTCCTTACGTCTGGCCGAGAAGTCGCTCCCTTCCCTGCGCATTGTCGAGGCCGATCTCGAGATCCCGCATCTGAGCTGGCTGCGGCGGCAAGTACATCGCCTGCGCCCGCTGCTGCATGCGGAGGATCCGCGCATTACCCCCATCGGCGCGATCATCCGCATCACTAGCATTGACGAGCTGCCGCAGTTGTTCAACGTGCTGCGCGGCGACATGACGCTCGTCGGCCCACGGCCGCCCATCCCCTATGAGGTGCGCCTCTACGGGCCGAAGCATCTGCGCCGGCTGACGGTCTGCCCCGGCGTGACGGGCATCTGGCAGGTCCGAGGGCGCAATCGCGTCTCCTTCGAGCAGATGGTGGACATGGACATCGAGTACATCGAGAACCGCTCCCTCTGGCTCGACCTCAAGCTAATGGCGCTGACGATTCCCGCCGTCTTCGCCCCGCGCGGCGCCAAGTAGCCGAATTGCGCGCAAACAAGTAGTCGAAACGACTCGCATCCTGTATAATGGCGTCGCGCCGACTGGTCGTCGGTCGCCCGCGCTGTCGCAGCGGATTCGTCGCCAGCCAGGAGTGGCTAGGGTCGCTGGCGCGTGACGTCCGTTGCCGTCGCGGTTTTCGCCGCGTGGTGGGCCGCGAACGCGCGACCCCCGCGAGCGGCGCGTTCAGTCAGGAGGCGCAGCACATGTCACATCGCTACACGCACTACTGGCTCTGGTTCTTGCTCTTCGGTCTCATCGGCGGACTCCTCTACTACCATCAACACAGCAAGCTTGATTCCGAATCCACCTGGCTACTTGTGAGTGGCCTGCTGGGCATCCTCGTCGCCACAAAATGGCTCAACGGAGGCAAGTGGGCGCGCAGTTATGACATCGCTATCGGTGTGATCTTCGGTGGCGTTGGTATTGTGGGGATACTCGTAGGTTTCGGCATTTTATCGTTCGGAACCAAAGGCTACATCACCGAAACGGCGATACTTGGCCTGTCCTTGCAGTCGTTGGCGCCGCTCATTCACACCGTCCTCGGCTTCGCCTCGCTCAATCACGGCGTCAAGGGCAACAAGTAGGCGTCCTCATCCCCCCAGCCCCCTTCCCCCTTCTGTGGGAAGGGGGAATTTGTTTTCTCCTACGGGTGCGCTTCGTTGCCGCGCGCCGTAGTGGGGCCAGGAGCCACCGGGCTCGCCTCCAGCGCGCGGGCCAGAATCTCCGCGATATCCTCCACCGCGAAGTGGTCCTGCGCCGCCACGGCTTTGATGCCGTCCTCGAACATCGTGATGCAGAAGGGGCAGGCCGCCGCCATCGCGTCCGCGCCCGTACTCAGCGCCTCCTCGACGCGCGTGTTGTTGATGCGCTTGCCGATCTTCTCCTCCATCCAGACCCGGCCGCCGCCGCCGCCACAGCAGAACGAGCGGTTGCGGTTGCGCTTCATCTCAGCCACCCCATCGCTGTTGATGACATTGAGCACGCGACGCGGCTCCTCGTAGACGCCGTTCCAGCGCCCGATGAAGCAGGGATCGTGATAGGTCAGCTTGCGCTTGTCGAAGCCCACGGGGAGGCGCAACTGGCCGGAGTCAATTAGCCGCGCGATGAACTCGGTGTGATGGATGACCTCGTAGTGACCGCCAAGCTGCGGGTACTCATTCTTGATCGTGTTGAAGCAGTGCGGACAGGTCGCGACGACGGTCTTGACGTTGTACGCGCGGCCCGGCTCGACGCCGACGCCGTGCCCGTTGGAGGGCTGCGCCGCGTTGGTCAGCGCCGGCGTTGTGTTGACGTGACCGTTGCCGTTGTGGCCGTTGCCGTTCGACGCGCTGTCCGCGACCGCCGCGCCCTTGTTGAAGCCGTAGCCGTTGAGCGTCTCGACGTTCTGCGAGGCCAGCATGTACCACAGGTACTCATTGCCGATGCGCCGCGCCGGGTCGCCGGTGCAGCTCTCCTCCGGGCCGAGGATGCCGAAGTGGACGTTGGCCGCCTGCATCACCTTCGCGAAGGCCGTAGCCACCTTACGGTTGCGCGCGTCGAATGAGCCCATGCAGCCGACCCAGTACAGCACCTCGACCGCTGGATCCTCGGAGAGGGTCTTCACGCCGATGGCCTGCGCCCACTCCGCGCGCGTGTCGTTGCTGATCTCCCACGGGTTCTGGTTGCGTTCCAGATTCGTGAAGAGCGGCGTCACCTCCTGCGGGAAGCGGCTCTCCTCCATCACCAGGTAGCGGCGCATGTCGTCAATCTTCTGCACATGCTCGATGGAGACTGGGCAGATCTCGACGCACGCGCCACAGTTCGTGCAGGCCCAGAGCGTCTCGTCCTTGATGCGGCCGCCGACCATCGGCTCGACCTTGCTCTCATCCACCTCCTGCTGGTGGCCGACGAGATAGCCGTCTCCCGTGGCGAACAGCTCTTCCTTCACCGATAGGATGATCTCCTTCGGCCAAAGCGGCTTATCGGTCGCCAACGCGGGACACACGCTGTTGCAGCGCCCACATTCGGTGCAGGCGTAGCCATCGAGCAATTGCTTCCAGGTAAACTGGTTGATCTTGTGGACGCCGTAGTCTTCCCGCTCCTCAAGGTTCTCAATCGGCTGGAGCGCGCCGACGGGACCCATGTTGCGGAAGAAGACGTTGAACGGCGTCGCCATCAGATGCAAGTGCTTCGAGTTCGGGATGTAGATCAGGAAGCTGACCACGACCAGCACATTGGCCCACCAGAAGACGCGCATCAGCGCCGTCGCCGTGCTCACCGACATGCCCATCCACGCATGTCCGATGGTCGCTCCAAAGGGGGTCCACGCGGTTCCACCCGTTGCCACATAGGCGAAGATCTCGTACAGCGCCAGTGTGAGGAGCACGAGGAGGATCAGGCCGAGAATAACAAAGGCGTCCACCGGGCTATGTGACTGGCTGGCAAGTTGCTTCGGACGGACGATCAGCCGGCGGTATGCAAACTCGATGAGGGCGATGAAGGCGAGGACGATGAGGATGTCGAGGACTACGGCGAAAGGGCGGCTGGAGATGATGGGGATCGTGAAGTGGAAGCCCTGCGCCCAGAGGTTCAGCGCGTCAAGCTGGATAACGATGAAGCCCCAGAACGTGAAGAAGTGCGCGATGCCGGGCAGCGGGTCACGCAGCACGCCGCGCTGGCCCAGCACCATCAGGGTGAAGTACTTGACGCGCTCGCCCAGGTGATCGAAGCGATTCTCTGGCCTGCCGACGCGCATCCAGCGCACGAGCTTATCAATGCGCAGGGCGAATGCGCCCCAACCGATCAGCAACAGCGCCGCGAAGATGATGGATCCGATCAATCCCCCTGCCGGCCAGATGGGAGGGTGGCCCATGTCGTAGCTCCTTTGCTCGAATGGGCCGGGCAGCGCGAGCCTTCGCCCGCGAACCGCGCCGCCCCCTACTCACGCCGTCGAACGGGAGACCTATTCGCCTTTGCGACGCTTCACGGCGGCGGTCAACTGCGGCACCACCACGTTCAGGTCGCCGACGACGCCCAGATCGCAGAACCCGAAGATCGGCGCGTCTTTATCTTTGTTGATGGCGATCACCAGACTGGATGTGCCCATGCCTGCTTTGTGCTGGACCGCGCCGGAGATGCCGCAGGCGATGTAGACCGTCGGCTTGACGGTCTTGCCCGTCTGCCCCACCTGATGGCCGTAGGGGATCCAGCCGGCGTCCACCGCCGCGCGCGACGCGCCGACACTCGCGCCAAGCGCCGTCGCCAGCTCCTCGATCTGCGCGAAGCCCTGCGGACCGCCGAGGCCGCGCCCGCCGGAGACGATGATCTGCGCCTCTTCGAGCTTGGCGCGGGTGGCAGCCGGCATCCAGATGTCGTGGCCGTCAGGCGCCTTGCCCAGGTGTCCAGCCTCCGCCGCGCCCTCCGTGCCGAATGGGCCGGAGACCTTCGCCCCGCGCGTGGGAGCCGACGCTGGGCTGACCTGCTGGACCGTCGCCGCGCCACCCGCGCGCACCGTCGGGAAGGCGTTGGGTCGCGCGCCGAGTAGCCGCGTACCCTCGCCCTGGAACGCCATCTTGACGGCCTGCGCGCCACCAAAGGCCGGCACCGTCATCACGACATCGTTCCCCTCCAGGGTGACTTCGCCGACGTTGTACTCCAGCCCGAGGCCCAGCCGAGCGGCGACTCGCGCTGCCACGTCACGACCGAAGTTCGTGCCGCCGAAGAGCACGAGGCGCGGCTGATGCTGCTGAATCAGCGCGGCCAGCGTCTCGACCTGCGGCTGGATCAGATACTCGTCGTAGACGCTGCCCTCGGCTGCGTAGACGGTCTCGACGCCGCACGCGCCAAGTTCCTGCCCGGCAGCCTGCGTGTTCGCGCCCATCGCCACGGCGGCCGACGCGCCACCCAGCGCCTTCGCCAGCTCGGCGGCTTTGCTCGCTACCTGCAAAGAGATGCTCGCCAGGCGGCCATTGGTAATCTCGGCGAGCGCCCAAATATCGTTTGCCATGTTTCTACAGCACCTTCTGCTCGGCAAGGAACGCCACCACGCGGTCGGCCGCGCCGTCGTTGCCCATATAGATTTCGCCCTTGCGCTGGGTCGAGATCTTCTCCGCGCTCTGCGCTTTCTCGCGCGCCGCGCCCGCGCCCACCAGTGCGGCGTCTACGCCCAGATCGGCCAGCGAGAACGTGTCCAGCGGCTTCTTCTTGGACTGCATGATGCCCTTCATGGAGGGGTAGCGCGGCTCGTTGATCGCCTTGACGACGCTGACGACGACTGGCAGCCCGGCCTCGACGACGGAGTAGCCGACCTCGGCCTGGCGTTGAATCTTGGCGTTGCCGCCCTCAATATCAAGCTGACTGGCGTAGGAGAGCAGCGGCTGGCCCAGGAACTCCGCCGTGGCGCTGGGGACGACGCCACCGTACGAGTCCGCGGCCGCGTTGCCGAAGAGCGCGATGTCATAGCCGATCTTGTCGAGCGCGGCGGCCAGCACCTTCGCCGTGGCGATGGCGTCGGAGCCTTCGAGGGCGGGGTCTGTGACCAACACGCCCCGGTCGCCGCCCATCGCGAGCGCGCGCCGCAGTGTCTCGGTGGCCGTGGCCGGACCCATGCAGAGGATGGTGACGGTGCTGCCGGCATGCTTCTCCTGCTGACGCAGGCCCTCCTCGATGGCGTATTCATCGAACGGATTGATGATCGCGTCCTCTTTGCGCCGCTCCAGCCGCATATCCGGTCCGAAGCGTTTCTCCGCCGTCGTTGACGGTGTTTCCTTGACGCAGACGACAATGTTCACGCGCGATACCTCCAGAAAGCCGGGCGCGGGTGGAAAGGGAGACGCGAAGATGTGGGACTGGCCGCGCCGGCGCCGGTATGTGACCTCACCCCCTGACCCCCTCTCCCACAGGAGAAGGGGAACCCAAAGCGCGAGCGCCGTTGCCCGAGCGCTTGTTGTGGGGCCATTGACTGGTCGTGTGCCGTAGGCGGGTCGACTCGCGCGCATCGCAGGAGCTACCATAAGCGACATGATCTGTCGGTGCGCGCAAACATGGAGTTTTCCCGCTACAGGCTACACGCCATTGTATCTGGGTGCGCGCTGGGGTGTCAACGTGTAGCTGGCTGACAGGCCGGGCAGCGACGGCTCGCCACACATCTGAGCCAGCGGGCCAGCGACTGAAGGCGCTTCAATTGTCCGAAACGGGCCGGCATGCGCTGGGCGGGGTGACTCTAAGCGCTACACCACTGCGTTGTGCGATAACCTGCGCCAGTTCGTCTGGAGTGATAAGAACGCCATCGGCCTCAACGTGGCCGTCACTATTTTTATGGGCAGGTCGCGCCGGCCACAGAATGACATCCCAGAGGCGAGCTCCGCGAATGACATACTGTGATGGAATGCCATTACGGGTCACGAGCGTGAATGAGCGCACCGTTTGCCAGGGAATGAAGCGATTGTTCCACAACCAACTCCGCCGCAGTCCCCGCATGTCGGCGCTAAGCACCGGCGGCTGTTTGCGCAGCAACGTGAAGACCATCACGACGCCCGCGCCGACGCCGATCAGGAACACGAGGTTGTTCATTACTGATGTGGAGATGCCGGGCAAGGAACGCCCATTGTGAGCCGTGAAGAACAAGCCGTTCAGCACAACTGCGCAGCAGAGCACGACGAACGCGACCGCCACTTTGAAGCGACGACGCCGACGATACGCCACAATACCAGCGGGATACAGCGCATACGTCGCGGTGGCCACAGGCGCGAAGATCGCTACTGGCGCGGCGCCCTCTCGAGACACAGCCTGGATTGCTGCAGGACCGGAGGCAGTACGGGGCCAAAGCAATAACAGACTGCCTACTGCCACACACGCGAAGAGCAGCGTGATCGGCAAAAATGCACTGCTCCCCGCGACTAACGAGAGCGTCGCAATCATACAGGCGACAAGCGTGAGATTTCCAGAGACGTGGCGCTCAAGCCTGCTGTGCGTTGCTTCGCGGTCAGGTGCTTGGTCATCACTGATGACATCAAGGGTGGGCAGTCTGGCCCGCGCTGTAACCACCGCTGCCAGCGATGGCGTGAGCGAATCGGACGGTTGGTCGAACTGACCTTCCCGCCACGCGATGACCTTGTTGTGACCGTACAACAAATATCTGTCAATCGAGACGCGACGCTGCGATGCTCCCTCAATATATGGCCGAGTCTCAAAGAGGCGTGCGTCGGTCCACGCGATGAACGCGCGCCCGCCGAAAACCCCACTTCGCGTCATGCCCTCCGCTGTTGCGGTCATCCTTGAGGTGATGTAAGCGGCAGCTCGAAAGGAGTGAACGCTCCAATTGAGTAGGATTATCGTGAAAAACAGCAAGAACGCGATTGCGCCCGGTAGATTTTCTTGGCGCGGAAGGAAACGAGAATCGGACCGCCCACCTGACGTCACATTGGGAAGTGGCAGGTGCACTCCAAACCTGGCAAAGAGCGCGCGCAGGAGGAGCGAGCCGAAGGGGTAAGCCACCGCGGCCGCGCTGAGTCCGCCGATGACATAGAAGGTCCATTGAATACGTGCCCGCGAATTGATCGCAACGACGGTGTCGCCTGGTCGCGCAACCACGTCCGGCAGGCCGGGCAGTCTTGCGGTAGTCAAAGCTGACTGTCGCCAGTCATATCGGCGATGAGCCCTGTGTCCAGACAGGATCAGGAGCGCCGCGTATCCAGCGATCAACAAGATCAGCGCCGATGTGCCGAGCGCCTCTTGGAGATTCGTCACACCATAACGGCGGTCGAATGATGCCAGGGCGACGACGCCCCACCAAACGATGAGCGGCAGGGTGGCAACCAGCGCTACGCCCGCAAGGAAGCGCAGCCACCAGAAGCGATCGGGCATAGGCATCAGTTCGCTCAGCCTCTTGGCTATAAACGTCACACATCAGCGAGGGTAGACCAACGATACCGCGAATCGTGGCGCGCGTCGAGAGGTAGTATGCTCACTGCGCGGAGGATAGCCCCATCTGGCCCTTCTCGCGCTCCGGCAGGCGCAACCGCCACAGCCCCAGCGCGACGACCAGCCCCACCGCGAGCATCGTGCCCCAGAGGGCGAGCGGCGCATGATGACTGGTGGCGAAGTCGAACAGAGAGCCGCCGGCGTACTGGCCGCTGCCCGCGCCGATAGCCACCGAGAGCGCGCCGAAGCCGAAGTACGCGCCGAGCATGCCCGACGGCGCGAGTTCCGCCGTCACGACGTTGCTCAGTGGGCCGATCAGCATGCGCGCCAACGCGAAGAAGGCGACGCCCGCCAGGAAGAGCGGTACGAGCGGCGTCGCGAAGACCAGCGCCATGCCCATGCCGCAGAGTCCCGTGCTGATGGCCAGCAGCAGCCCCGCCGGATAGCGCGGACCAAACAGGCGCACGGCGGGGTACTGGAGGAGAATCGCCGGAGCCGCGTTGATGGCGAAAGCGAGCGCCGCGAGCTGCGGTCCGCGTGTCCGCCCCGCGATCTGGATCGCCACAAGCGGCACCGTGATATTGATCTGCGCCCACAGGAACCAATATCCCGCCAGCAGCGCCGTCAGCCAGATGAACGCGCGGTCGTGGCGGAGCGCGCGCAGCGTTGGCCGAACGGATCGCCGCCCCGCGCCAGGCATGTTGCCGGCTACCATCGCTGGCGGCGTGGTCAGCAGAAGTGTCGGAGGCAGCAGCGTGAGCGTCAGCACGCCGATGACGATGAAGCAGCCGGCGGCGGCCAGGCTGACAAGCTGAAAGCTGAGGCCGAGCAGCGCGATTCCCACGAGCGGCCCCACCGCCTGCCCGACATTGCTCAGTACGGACGAGGCGGCGAAGACCCGCTGGCGCTGTTCCGGCGCGACGACATCGGCCAGCGCCGCCGTGCCCGAGGCGTCGAAGAACGCGCCACCAACGCCGGAGACCACCGCGAAGAGAATCAACGGGGCCAGTGAGCGCGCCGTGCCGATCCCCGCGAAGCCGGCGGCGCGGACAAAACAGCCGATGACAATCGAGGTGCGCGCCCCGAAGTGGTCCGCGAAGACGCCGCCGACGAGATCGAGGCCCTGCTGGGAGAACTGGCGCAACGCGAGCACCAGCCCAATCGAGGCGGCGGTGAAACCGAGGCTTCCGGTGAAGTGGATGGCGAGCAGCGGGACAAGCATCGCGAAGCCGAAGTTCATCAGACACGTATTGGCCAGCAGCACCACCACCGCCACCGAGTCGCGCGTCGCCCCGGTCGCCAGCTTCGTCTCGGCCTCCATCACGCGCTCCATCCCCTCACTACGCGGCCGGCGCCCGCCTATCCGCCACCTCGCTCAACGGTATGACCGTCATCGAACATGTATCACATATTGTAACACGACCGTCGAACCGATTCGAGCGCGAAAAAGGGATGCGCCCCATGCTTGGAACGCATCCCCGTTGTTGTGGGTGAATCAGTTACGCGGCGCGCATCGGCTCCGGCTGAACCGGCAGGCGAGCCTCGCCCGTCGCGCTCACCCGAACGGTGTCGCCCTCGACGCGGATCACCGCCGTCTGGCCCGGCAGCAGCTCGCCCGCCAGAATCGCGTCGGCCAGCGCGTCGTCCAGGTGCGTCTGGATCGCCCGGCGCAGTGGCCGCGCGCCAAACTCCTGATCGAAGCCTTCGCGCATCAGATACTCGCGCAGGTCGTCGCCGTACTCGAGCGCCATGCCCTGCTCCACCAGCCGCTCGTTGACCTTCGCCAACAGCAGGTCAATGATCTGCCGCAGCTCGTCACGTTCGAGCGAGGAGAAGACCACGATCTGGTCAATGCGGTTCAGGAACTCCGGCCGGAAAGCCATCTTCAGACTCGCCAGCGCCCGCGCCCGCCGTCGAGCGTCCTCGCCTTCCTGCTCCGTCTTGGCCTCGCCCCAGCGTGGACCACGGAAGCCGATGTCGGCATGCCGGATCTCCGCCGTCGCCACGTTGCTGGTCATGATCACGACGGTGTTCTTGAAGTCCACCACGCGACCCTGGCCGTCTGTAAGCCGGCCATCGTCCAGAATCTGCAACAGCGCGTTGAAGACCTCCGGATGCGCCTTCTCGACTTCGTCCAGCAAGATCACGCTGTACGGGCGCCGGCGCACCTGCTCCGTGAGCTGGCCGCCCTCGTCATGCCCGACGTATCCCGGCGGGCTGCCGAAGAGGCGCGAGACCGTGTGCGGCTCCATGTACTCCGACATGTCGAGGCGAATCATCGCGTCCTCGCCGCCGAAGAGGCTGGCCGCCAGCGCCTTCGCCAGCTCCGTCTTGCCGACGCCGGTCGGACCCATGAACAGGAACGACCCAATCGGGCGCTTCGGATCTTTCAGGCCGGCGCGTGACCGGCGAATCGCTCGCGCGACCGCGCTGATCGGCTCGTCCTGCCCGATGACCCGCTTGCGCAACTCCTCCTCAAGGTGGCGGAGATTCTGCTTCTCACCCTCGACCATCTGGCTGACCGGCACACCCGTCCAGCCCTCGACCACCCGCGCGATGTCCTCCGGCGTGACGAGCATCGTTGCCACCTGGCCGACCTGCGCGCGCGCCTCGTCCAGCTTCTCCTGCGCCTTCAGCTCACGCTGGCGCAGCTTCGCGGCCTTCTCGTACTCCTCGGAGAGCGCGGCGGCCTCTTTCTGCGCCTGGATCTCTGCGATCTCGCGCTCAAGTTCGCGCACCGCGTCTGGGCCAAGTACGCCATGCTCCGTCGCCTCCAGACGAATCGCCGACGCGGCCTCGTCCATCACGTCAATCGCTTTGTCCGGCAGGAACCGGTCGTTGATATAACGGTCAGAGAGCTTGACCGCGGCCTCAATCGCCTCGTCGGTGATCTTCACGCCGTGGTGCTGCTCGTAGTTCTCGCGCACCTTCGTGAGCATCGCGATGGCGTCGTCCACAGACGGCTCATCCACCTTCACCGGCTGGAAACGGCGCTCCAGCGCGGCGTCCTTCTCGATGCGCTTGCGGTACTCGTCGAGCGTCGTCGCGCCGATGCAGCGTACCTCGCCACGCGCCAGCGCCGGCTTCAGCAGGTCCGAAGCGCCCACGGCGCCCTCGGCGTTGCCCGCGCCCACGACGGTATGCAGCTCATCAATGAACAGGATGATGTCGGGATTCTGTCGAACCTCTTCGAGGACGTTCTTGATGCGCTCCTCGAACTGGCCGCGGAACATCGCCCCGGCCACCGCGCCACCCATGCTCAGCGAGAAGATGCGCGCGTTGCGCAGATTCGCTGGCACGTTGCCCTCGGCGATGCGCCGCGCGATGCCCTCGACGATGGCCGTCTTGCCGACGCCCGGCTCGCCGATCAGCACTGGATTGTTCTTCTGCCGGCGGCCCAGCACCGTCAGCACGCGGCGCACCTCGCGGTCGCGCCCGGCGGTCGGGTCGAGCTTGCCGTCGCGCGCCTCTTGCGTTAAATCACGTCCGAACTGGTCGAGTGTCGGCGTCTTGCTCTGCTTCTCCGCGGTGCGTTGGGCGGTCGCGATTCCGCCGGCGTTCCCCTGTGGCCCAAAAGGCGAGGCTCCGCCGGACATCCCAGCGTTGCCAAATATTCCACCGAGCGGATTCGACCCGCCCAGGCCGCCAGCCTCCGCGCCGAGCAGCTCCTCCGCGCACTGGCGGCAGAAGTAGTGCTGCTCGCGTCGTCCGTTGAGAATTGAGTCCAGGCGGACGCGGGCGTCATTCTGTTGGCAGCGTTCACATTTCGGCATTGTGTTCTCTTTCATCTGAAGTAGTCGTAGGGTCAGACGACGGCTTGCGCGGTCGGCCCCGTGGTCGGCGTTCGGGTTGCTGCGCCTCAAAGCGCTCGAAGATCTCCTCGGGCTGGACGGTTTCACCCGCCATCACGAGGTAGGCTCGCGTCCAGAGGCTTGGGATCCGGGTCAATTCCGGAAACTCATCGCGCAGCGCCCGTGACGTATACGCCTTCACCTGACATACGATTGAATGTGGGGCCATGGTTGGCGGCGCGAAGACCGCCAGATACACGCGATCGGGCAGTATCACGACGGCGACAGGCTCGAACTCCTGATCGCCCGACCGCTGCTCGATCAACTCTTCCAACCGCCGCGCTACCTCGCCGATCAGGCAAGGTTTCGCGCGCATCGGTCCCCACACAAAGTGGTAGGTGATCCGCCATTCGTCGGAAGAATTGTGTATATCCATAGCTCACATCTACACATATTAGACCTCACCCGGGTCTCCATGTCAAGGGTTTCGGTCACCAATTTTGTTGATACGTCGGAATCACCTACAGAATTATATCGCATTTGAGTCGCCATTGCACGAGCAATTTCTGACCTCGCGCCGGCGCCTGTCAGCGAGCAACCCAGCCATTGGCACGACCTTTGCTGCTCTGCCGCTCGGTGCGGGATATGCCCCTCGTATTCGTCTGTAGTTTGCGAACGATAGATCGCGAACATGTGCCCTGTTCGCAGCTGCAAGACCGGCCGCGCCCTTATCTATCGAGGAGATCACTTGTGACACAAGCAAGCACAGCATTTTCGGTCGCGACCGATAGCTCGACCGCTGGACGCGAGCTGGGCGCAACCATTACACGCGAGCTCGGGCGCGCCGCCGACGCAATCATTGTCTTCGCGGCGCCCAGATACGATCACGCGGCGCTCTTGCGCAGTCTGAAGGCGGCATGTCCCAGTCCGGCCATCGTCGGTTGCTCATCCGCGGGCGAGTTCGCGGTCGACGCGCAAGCAGAGAACGCGGCGTGCGCCATCGGATTCGTCTCAGATGACATGCTATTCACCGCCGCGCTGGGCCGGGAGCTCGACATTGCCCCTGAACAGACGGCGACAGCGATCGTGGAGTCGTTTCGCGGACCTCATCGGCACGACTATCGGTATCGGTCCGCGCTGGTGCTGGCGGACGCGCTCGCTGGCAATGTAGACCAGTTGATCGAAGCGCTCGCGGGCGCTTCGGCGGGCACCTATCAGTTCATTGGTGGCGGAGCCGGGGATAACGCCCAATTTGCGAGTACTCCCGTATTCTACGACACGGAGGTTGTCCATCACGCGGCGGTCGCGCTTGAAATGCTCTCCAAGAAACCACTGGGCATCGGCGTTCAGCATGGATGGGAGCCGGCCACGGAGCCGATGCGAGTCACCTCTGCCTCCGGCATGACCGTCATGAGCCTCAACGCCACATCGGCAGTAGAGGTCTTCGAGGACTATGCGCACACGACCGGCCAGCGATTTGATCGCGAGAACCCCATCCCCTTCTTCCTCCATAACATCATCGGCGTGCGCGCGGATGACAGTTGGCGCCTGCGCGTGCCCCTCACCGTCGCGGAGGACGGATCCATCACGTGCGCCGCGGAGATACCGGCGGGGGCAACGGTCGCCATCATGCGCGCCAGTGTGCAAAGCGCCGCTCATGCGGCGGCAGCCGCGGCGCGGGCAGCGCTCGATCAACTTGGCGAAAATCCCGCCCAAGCGGCTATATTCTTTGATTGCGTGGCGACGCGGCTTCGTCTTGGACGAGATTTCGGTACGGAGCTAGCGACCCTGCGTGACGCAATAGGCCCGTTACACTTGGTTGGTTGCAATACACATGGGCAGATCGCTCGCGCGGAGGGCCAGTTTAGCGGCTTCCACAATTGCACGGCGGTCGTCTGTGTTATTCCCGCCTAACAGTGCACGCGACACGCGCTTGGTCCTACTATCAGCCATCGGCGCGTTGGGGTCCACCGAGGGCCGCCTCCAGGCTGCGCGCGAACTCGCGACAGACGTGGGGGCGCAAGACCTCGTGCTGTTTGTACTGGACGCGGAGCCAAAAGTATTTCTGCCCGCTCCGGGATATCCTCAGACGTTGCCCAGCGGTTCCCGCTGGCAACGCTTCCTCGCCGATTGCGTGGCGGCTGGACATGATGAGAGCGACCTGCCGTATCCCGACAAGGAGAGCTGGTGGCGCTGCCACGGATTCGCGCTGTCACGTGAGATCGTGCTCGTGTTTCTTGGCGGCGCGCCGAGCACGGACGCGCTCGACTACATGATTCCCCTTGCCCCACTGCTCGCCGCCACCGTGCAAGGGGAGCGTATCCGCGAGACCCTCAACGCCCGCAGTGCTTTGGCCCAGCAGGAGGCGAAGGCAAGCCGGGCGTTGGCCCTGCAGCTCGATGGCGCGCGCGCCGAGCTTCAACAAGCCCTTACGGCGGCGGAGGATATCGGTCGCCAGGTGCATCGTCAAGCGGCTGAGCTGTCGAGCATCATCGAGACGTTGCCCGACGCGGTTCTGGTCTGCACTCCGGACGGCGTCATCAAGCGAGGGAATGCGAACGCGCGTCAGTTGATCCCCGCGTCGGCGCGCACTGAGCCGTTCGTCTGGGATGAGATGCGTTTGGAGGCAATCTTCTCGGGAACCGGTAGCGAGGGAGCGCCGCATCAGATGGAGCGCCTGCTGGTGGCCGCCCTGAGAGGAGAGGCCCAGCAAAGCGTAGGCCTCACGATACCGTCCCCAGGCCAAGACGAGATGAGGCAATTTCTCGTCAACGCGGCGCCAATCCGTGACGAGGGCGGCGCGGTCGCTGAGGTAGTGGTCGTCGCGACAGACGTTACCGAACTGCAGCGCCTGTCCGTCCAGAAGGATGTATTCCTTAGCATCGCGTCGCACGAGCTGCGGACACCGCTCACGACGACGAAAGCGATGTTTCAGCTGCTCACGCGGCGGCTGAATCGGTTGGGCGTCGCGGAAGAGGTTCCGCTGGATAGGATTATGGAGTCCATTCAGCGTATGGAGCGCCTCATATCCGATCTCATTGAGGGATCGCGCATCGAAGCGGGGAAGCTTGCCCTCACGTTGCAGCCGCTGGACCTGGGTGGCCTCTGCACTGAGATCGTGGAGACGCAGATTGCCGCCCTAGATCGGGCCATCACCTTGTCCGTCCCGACACATGCGCCTCTCGTCATGGCCGACACCGACCGGATGGCCCAGGTCATCAGCAACCTGATCACAAACGCCGCCAAGTATTCCGCGCAGGAGTTCCCAGTGGAGCTGACGCTGACGTACAACGATCAGGCTGTGCGAGTCGCGGTGACCGACCGCGGCGTGGGCATTCCCGCTGAGCGGTTAGCGCACGTGTTCGAACGATTTTACCGAGTTCCAGAGGTGACCGTGCAGTCGGGCTCAGGCGTCGGGCTTGGCCTTGGGCTCTACATCGCCAGCAACATTGTCGAGCAACACCACGGAACCATCGGCGTAGAGAGCACCTCCGGCAAGGGTTCGACGTTCTGGTTTGAACTGCCTATCCTTGCCCCTCAGAGCGGAATCGAAGCCGTTAGTGCGATTCCCGGGTCGCCTTAGAGCAACTTTCAGGTTGGCTGAGCAGGTAGAGGGTATCCGGCGTGGGCGAACCAAGCCGCCGCGTCCACGGAGGTAATGGTCGCGATGGCGAGACGCACGGCCTCCTGGAGGGCTGCGTGAGTGCGGGCGCCGAGGCCGCGCAGGATCGCCTTGAGCTTGGAGAAGGCCTGCTCGATCGGCGTGAAGTCCGGGGAGTAGGGCGGCAGGAAGAGCAACTCGCAGCCCCGTGCCTCGATGGCGTGGCGAATGCTGCCGGCCTTATGGACACTCAGATTATCCAGCACGACCACCTGTCCTGGGCGCAGCTGCGGCGCCAACTGCTCGCGGATATACCACTCGAACGTCTCCGTGTTCATGGCCCCCTCGATCAGCCACGGCTCACGTAGGCCGTCGGGCATGAGCGCGGCCACCAGCGTCATATTCTTGCCGTGATTGCGCGGCGTCGAGCCGCTCGCCCGCTGATGGTGCGGCGCCCACCCGTAGAGGCGGGTCAGCGCGGTGTGGGCGCCGCTTTCGTCGACAAAGACGAGGTGCTGGGGGTCGAGGGAGGCCACCGCCTCCCGCCAGGCGGCGCGCTCCTCCTCATCGCGCTCGCTCGCTGCCAGGACTTTCTTTATGCGTCCAGCCGAGGCGACGAATCGCCCGCCACATCGTCGCCTCGCTCAGCGGCTGGCCCTGCTGTTACGCCCACCACGCGCAGTGCTCCAACACGGTGGCGTCTGGCGTCGCCACCAGCCGCGCACGCAACATGGCTTTCCTGCTCCTGGCCAATGCGGCGTGGGCAGCCGGGAATCGGCTTGCGCTCCAGCGACCACGTCTCACGCTGTTGCACGATGGCGCGTTTGACGGTGGTCACCGCGACTCCAAAGCGGCGAGCGGCTTCTCGCATGGGCTGCCCCTTCCACCACGCCGCTCTCCCCTCGCGGGAGGGATGGGGCGTCTCTCATCCCCGTGTCGCCTTGAGCCTGGACGCGCGCAGATGGTTCGGGCCGTCCTTCTCGCCACTCACCTCGATGAGATTGCCCTGGTTTAGCTTGGAAAGCGCGCCGAGTGAGGCCTCACCGTCGCCGCCGTCTACCTGTGTCTGCTCGGTGATCGAGATGTGGACGATCTTGCCGTTCTTAACGCGCATCGCCACCACGTCGCCAACGCCGACCGACATCACGCGCAGCCGCCACGTCTTTTCGCGCGCGCCCTTGTGTCCATTTCCGTTCCGGGCGTGGTGTTTCTCATGGCCCTTGTGATGTTTACCATCATCGGCGTCCTCCAGCGGCGCCGGCAGCGTGTCCACGAGCCGTTGCGGGCGGAAGAGCGCGCCGTCATACATGCGCGGAATCAGCACGCAGACGCCCTGCGGGATGAGGGACAGCTCGTAGTGCACGCCCTCGGGAGTGACGACCTCATCCTCCTTGAGTTTCACCTTGCCGCCGTCCAACTGCACCGGCAAGAGGAGCTGGGCGTCTACGCTCACGGTGGCCGCGCGGTACAACTGCGCGCTCGCCGTGCTCGGCTGCTGGCGCAGTAGCAGTGACCCAAGCTGGCGGCCGACCTGCAACGGACCGTCCGCCGTGATGAGGCAGATATCGAGCAGGCCGTCGTCTATGAATGCGTTGGGCGTGACACTGGTGACGCCGGCGTAGCGGCGCGAGTTTCCTACGATGATCTGGGTGACGGCGCCTTCCCACTGAATCTCATCCATGCGCACGCGCACGGGAGTGGCATGGAAGGCGCGCGTGGCGCTGAGAAGCGCGGGACCATACGCCAGCTTCCCCAGGCGGTGTTTCAGCGGTTTCGAGAGCCGATTGATGACGGCGCCGTCGAAGCCTAGGCCCGCCATCAGGATGAAGTTATGCTTGTGCTTGCCGTTGACGGTGAGCACGCCGACATCCACGCGCCGACGCTCGGAGCCGGCAAGCTGGCGCGCGGCAATATCGAGCTGCTGGGAGATGCCCATCTCGTGCGACCAGATGTTGGCCGTGCCGCCCGGCAGCGTCCCAACGGCAACGTCCGTCCCAACGACGCCTTCGACCAGCTCATTCAGCGTGCCGTCGCCGCCACAGTCCACGACCACGTTGAAGCCAGACTTGGCGGCCTCTTTCGCCAGATCAGTCGCCTGCCCGCCTTCCAGCTTCTCACGGACGACGACCTCCCAACCCTGCGCCCGCAGGATGGTGATGGGCCCTGAGAGGTTTAGTTTCCCGTGGCCTGATTTTGGATTCGTGATGAGACATGCTCGTACGGTTGGCTGCTCCATGTGTCCACCTCCCCTGTCTCCGCCTCACCTACTGTTTACGTCAGCGCGGGCGCGTCTGTTGCCTGCCGCCGGCTCCGCCGCGCGAGATGCGAGTCACTCGTGAGCGCCCGCGCCGCCAGGCGATGGTAAAGTGCGACGCCGACGACAACCGTGATCGCGCCCAGAAGATAGCCCGCGAGCACGTCCGTCGGCCAGTGCTGCCCCTCGGTCACCCGCGAGACGCCGATATCAACGATGAAGTAGACGCAGAGGATGATTCCCGCCACCAGCCAGGGGCGCCACCTGGGATACGCGCGCGCCGCGAGCACCGCCAGAAAAATCAGGAATCCGTAGAGTCCTACCGCGTTGGCCGTATGGCCGGAAGGGAAGCTGTGGGCGCCCAGGCCCGCCACCACGTGCCCATGATATGTGGGCGGACGCGGGCGCCTGACGATGGCGTTGACGACGATGTTCAGCAGTTCCGCGCCGAGTCCGGCGACGGCCACGCAGATCGCCTCGCGAAACAGCCGGAACAGCAGCAGCGCGCCAAGGATGATGACGTACTCGATGGCGGCGGCAAACGGCCCCGCCAGATCGCCGATAGTATTGAGCGACGACGTCTCACGTTGTCCCTGTAGATGTTGGACCCAACTGGAGATCTGCCGGTCGAAGGGAAACGCCGGGTTCGCGTGGGCGGCGACGGCAAGCGCCACAAAGCCTATCACCCCGGCAAGCCACACCACCATGAGCGTGGGCGCGAGCCGCGCGGGCCAAGGCCGGGCGGCGATCTCGTGTAGCCGTGACGCTCTGGATCTCTGCGCCATTCCTGCCCGCCGGTGTGGTCGCTCGGCGCGCATGTCGTAATAGTCGGCGTTGGTCGCCATGAACACCCCCATTGCGGCGATTCGTCACGCGGACGGCTCGCGCGCCTCTACCATCGAGCGCGGCGGGAGACGAGCGCACGCCCACCTCCCTCCGCGCCGAGCCAGCATTCATCGCCGGTCTAGAGCAGTCCCGTCTGGGACGGCTGGTCTTCCTGCTCGCGTGTCAGCCCGGTCTTCGGGTCAACGGTCTCAGATTGGTCCATCTCCGGCGCGCGCTCGGCGTTGCGCTCGGCGATGATGTCCGCGTCGGTCGGATACGAACGTTGCGGCGCCGGGTTGACCACGGCGTTCGGGCCGGTCGTCGGTGTCGGCGCGACAGGGGTGGCGTTCGGCGGCATGGGCGCGGCGGTCGTGGTGTCGGAGTAACTATAGCCCTGGGCGCGCAGGTCTTCCGCGCCATTGTTGAACATGATCTGTTGCGCCTCCATCTCGCGTCCAGGCGCGTCCACGGTGAGCAGTGTGCTGCCCTGCTCCACTCGTCCCTGATAGTACTGAGCCTCCTCATGTGGGAAGCCCAGGCCCACCAGCCCGCCGATGAGCCAGCCGGCAGCGCCGCCCGCCAGCGCGGTCGCCAGGATGCCGCCGGAGATGAACGGACCGATGCCGGGGATGACGAACGCGCCGGTGGCGGCCAGGATTGCCCCGGCCGTGCCGCCGATTGCGCTGCCCGTTACGGCGCCGGTGGTGGAGTTGATCCCCTGATCAGAGGCGACCTCACGTGTTTCCTGACGGTCGCGCATGACGATGCCCATGTGGCTCGGGTCGAATCCCGCCGCCTTGAGGTCGGCAATCGCCTGTTCGGCCGACGCTCGATCCGGGAAAAGCCCGGCGATGCTGCGTGCCATACTCGTCTCCTCCTCGTTGAGAGATGTGTCGCCCGCGTCCGGTCGCTCGTCCACAGAGAACCGGCGGGCGCGGGCCAGCCAACCTAACAAGGATGCACGATATGTGCCAAATGGCGCGAGCCGGAATGTGCCTGGATCGTGGTGGGCCGGCCCGTGGAGTGTGGGACGAATGCGGCCGCGCCGCCACCATGCTATACTTGCGGTGTCCAGACGTGATGGCATGGCGCTCAGGTGAGGTGCGTATGAGTATGTTGGCGCGACCGGAGTTGTACGTCTGCGGCCTGCTCTTCTTCCTGCCGTTCATCATCGGTGTGGGCTGGGTGATGCCGGACGCGAACCGGCGCGGACAGCCGGGCTGGCTCTGGGCGGCGCTCACCCTGCCGCTGAGCTGGGTGGCGCTTTTGGTGTATGTGGTCGTGCGGGGAATCTCGCACTCGACGCCGTAGTCACGTCTTTAACTGGTAGGTCTACCTACCACGAAGGTGGCGACGCTCAGTCATCCGCTAACAGGATGAGGAATTCGCTAGGCGACACAATGCTGATACCGCTCGACTGAACGGATTGCAGGTGTTGATCTCCAGTAACCAAGTAGCGAGCCCCGCCGCTGAGGGCAGTGGAGATGATAAGGTCGTCCTCGGGATGAGTCGCCACGGCGCTCACCTGCCGGGTGAGAGGCGTTATCTGGGCTATCGTCGTTAGCAGTTCGACATACCGTGTGGCGTCTTCGGCGCGTATTCTCGCCGTGAAGTATGGCTTGCTCAGAGTGCTTTCCAGTTCCGACAG
>DATEGV010000373.1:0-7893 GCA_035279925.1 Ktedonobacterales bacterium
AGCGCTGACCATCGAGGTCAGATTCTGCGCTGAGCCGCCCGGTGTCAGGTTGGTAAGGGCAAGGTCCAGGTTCTGCGCCGCCACGCTCAAGATGAGGCCGACGGCGAGGGGCGCATAGAGCCGCATGATCTGGCGAACCGCGGGGTGACGCAGATCGAACACAGGTCGCCATATACGGATGACCCGCCGGAGCGCGGGAATCAGCAGGAGAAACTCGCCCATCGCGCCGATGGCCGCGCCGATTGCCAGTCCGTCGGCGCCTTGATAGCGCGCCTTCGTCACTGCCGGACTCGCCGCGCCGGGATGTAGCGCGTTCCCGATGGGCACGCCCGCTCGGCGCAACGCAAACAGCAAGACCAACGTTCCACAGACAATGATGCCGACATGGTAAATGCCCGTCGCGAAGGCGGGATATTTGACTTGCTTGAGCGCATACAGCAGCGCCGCTGCCACGGAGTAGAGACCCAGCCCGAGTAGCGACAGGGAGGTGATGCGCACGAGTTGAATGGCAAGATGCTGATCGGCCGTCGAATAGCCTTGTGTCTCAAGGGGGATGAAGTAGGGCGCCGCGAAGAAAATGACGGCGCAGCCAAGCGCCATGAGCACGACCACGAGATTAGCGATGGTGCAGTATACGTGACAGAGTTCGGCGCGCCGCTGCTCAGCGGCGTAGTCTACAAACGTCGGGATTAGCGCGCCGCTCACCGAGCCACCGACAACCAGATCGCTCACCTGCTGCACGGGCCGGAGCGCGGTGTTGAAGGAGCCGCTGGCGCCTCCGTAAAAAAGCGTGCTGATCGTCAATAGACGGAGCATGCCCAACACGCTGCTCAGCAGATTGCCCAGCATGATGACAGACGCCGAGGTAACGACATGACGATGCGTCGAGGCGAAAGGCTGGCCGTCGCTAGTCCGCTCCGGGCCGCCGTCCTCGTCGGTGGCCAATGCGGCCGGCGCTTGATTGAGACCGGTGACGGCGTCCGGCAGGGAAGATGACATCGCGCTTGCCACGGGCGGCGGGAACGACGGCGGAAGATCGTCGGGCTCAGCCGTGCGCTTCCGCTTCATCGTGCCTCCGGCCTGCTCTTCATCTGGACTATCGGCGTTTGTCTGTGGCGTAGGGTGTCCCATGCGGTGTAGTGTAGCAGAGTCGGGTTGCGTGTGCCGCATGACTACCCACTTGGAAGTGGCAACCACGCGTGGCGTGATCGTGTCGCGCGGTCACCCGCGAGGCTCACAGAGGACGCGCGACGGATTCCGTGAGGATGGATTGATGCGCGACATCGAAAGCTTGCCGCTGGTGACGACCGTTGTCGGCAGCTACCCGACGGATGGCATGCCGCCGCGTCGCGCCATCCAGCGGGCGATTGAAGATCAGGTTGCCGCCGGGATCGAGCTTGTGAGCGATGGGCAGCCGCGCGCGGACATGATCGGCCTCTTCACCGCGCATATTCCCGGTTTCCGGCGCGCGGACGACGGCGTCTGGGAGGTGGCGGACGCGCTCGATCTGCCGAAGGCTCCCATCGCCGTCGAAGACTTTGCCTTTGCGCGCCAACGACTCGCGGGCCGCGCCGAGCTGAAGGGTATCGTCACCGGGCCGCTGACGCTCGCGCTCTCCTGCCGGGTCGCGCCTGGCGCTCCCTACCGTGGCCCAGAGGATCCATCGCTGATACTGCGGCTCGCGGAGTTGATGGGGCGCGAGGTGGCGGCGCTGGTGGCGGCGGGCGCGACGATTGTGCAGGTGGACGAGCCGATGCTGAGCGTGGCGCTTGGCGCGCGTGTCAGCCCCGAACTCGCCTCGGACGCCCTGCGACCCCTCGCCGCCGTCCCGCGCACGCCCGCGCTGCACGTCTGCGGCGATATTCGCGCCATCGCCCCTGAATTGCTGGCGCTGCCGTTCGACGTGTTGGACTTCGAGAATACTACCCTGCCGAATCTGAGCGCGTTCGACGCCGATGAGCTCGAATTTGCGAGCGTGCGCCTGGGTGTCGGCTGCGTGAATACGCGCTCATCGCGGGCGGAGTCGGTCGCCGCTATACGCAAGCGCGTGCTGGCGGCCACGGCGCGCATTCAGCCCGACCGGCTCTGGATATCGCCCGATTGTGGCCTGCGCAACCTGCCGGCGGAGGTCGCGCGCGCGAAGTTGACGCGCATGGTCGCCGCCGTCAACGAGGTCCGGGGCGGGATGACGGGCTGAGGTCGGCGTCTACGCGATCTGGCCGATGGTGGGAGTGGCCGGCGCATCATGGACTCTGAACGCCCACGTCTTGATGTCCTCCCGCTCGCCAATCTGGGCGACGACACGGTAGCCGCCTGCCCGGGGAAAGATGGTATCCACGGAGATGGCGATGACCGCGTGCTGAATGGATCCCTGTTGTATGTGCGGTGGTCTGCCGACTGTCAACTGCGTCTCGACATGCGCGACAACCACCGTCGCGTCCTCGTTCTCGACCTTGACCGTCAGCCGCTGCGCCTGGTTCGTCTCGTTCCACGGAATGGAAATGGACAGCCCCACGCCAAAATGGCTGATCGGCGCTTGACCTCCGGGTTGGATTGTCCTGCGGTGGTCCGTCCATCCCCCGCCACTCACATACAACAAGCCATTGACTGACTCGACATGATTGGCAAGCAACAACGTCTCGATCTCTACTTGTTCGGTCATGCTTGCCCTCCTTTCCAATTGCGACACTCAAACCGACGACTGGACGGTTTCGAGTAGGCCGTCTAACGTGCCCGATGTCTCTGAACGGCGGGTGGAGACTTCTCCGTCGGCGAGATAGCATGTAGGCGGCGTCAGGAAGTATACCACCACAAGCCCCCAACCGGGTATACTATGCACGCGCGCTCATACGGCCGGGCAACGTCTACGCCGGCATCGCGACAGCGGGCGCGCGACCGCTCTCACCAACACGCCTGTAGGAGGCGCCGGACCAGCGTTTGGCCGGCGCTGGGAGGATCAACGATGTCCGTAACCGACCTGCAACTCAAGTACTTCACCGTCGAGATGGACGGCGGCGTCTGCGTGTTCAAGTTGAACCGCCCGCCCGCCAACTCGCACGACCTGGCGATGATCCGCGAGCTCGAAACGCTGGTGACGGAGATTCGCTTCGACACGAGCGTCAAAGCCTGTGTCATGGGCAGCGCGAACGACCGCTTCTTCTCCGCCGGAGCCGACATCAAAGAGATCCAGGAAAAATCCGGCGAGTACATTGGTCTGCTCAGCCAGACCAGCAAAGAGATGATGATGAAGATGCGCGCCACGCCGAAAGTCTTCGTCGCGGCGGTGAATGGCCACTGTATGGGTGGCGGCCTCGAGTTGGCGCTGGCGTGCGACGTGCGGTTCGCCGGGCGTGGTAATTGGAAGGTCGGACTGCCGGAGGTCAACCTGGGTCTGATTCCCGGTGAAGGCGGCACGCAGCTTGCCGGGCGCATCGTCGGCCCATCACGCGCGCTGATGCTCATGGTCACCGGTGACACGTTCTCACCGGAGCAGGCGACGGAATGGGGCTTCTTCGATGTGCTCGTCGAGCCGAGCGAGGTGATGCCGAAGGCGCTGGAGTTCGCCCACAAGTGCGCGGACGGCCCCAACAAGGCCATCGGCTTTATGAAGATCGCGCTGACTGAGGGTCTCGAACTGCCGATCCATGACGCCTTCGCCTACGAGCGGCACCTCCAGAACCAGCTCTTCGAGACACCCGACGCCAAAGAAGGCGCCGCCGCGTTCATCGAGAAGCGCAAGCCGCGCTGGGGCCAACAGTAGAGCACTCGACCCCTCCCTCAACCCCTCCCCGACGCGGGGAGGGGGCTGGCGCCGCGTCCATGATCCTCCGTGGCGCTCGACGTCTTACCGCACGCGGCAGGATAGCCCAATTGGGCAACATATTCCTTCACGTTTGGGATATACTGTGTTGGCGTCGCCACGATGAGCACGCGCCACGCTTCGACGACGAACGCGATCAGTCGCGCCTTCCGGCTCCCGTCCGTCTCGCGGGATTACCGTCTTGGGTTATATGCGTTCATATACACCAAGAGATAGTCTCACCTCCACCGTTCGGTAGCATGTCACACGACGCCGGTGACATACGTAACAGCGTATTTCTCTGCGCGACCGCACACTTGCAAATGTGACGAGCAGATTCGCAAGACGAAGGGAGGGCGGTATGAGCCAGCAGGTGGAGTTGCTCGCTGGCACTGATGTCCGGGCCCTCAAAGTCATCCTCGATCAGCTCGTGCGCAACGCCGGCGTCTTGCTCGGCGTGCCCTCCGTCTCCGTGGCGCTGCTCGAGGCGGAGACCGGCGATCTCGTGACCTGGGCGGCGTTGACAACCGGGCCGGAGGGGTTGCGTCACACGCGCTTCCACCACAATGAAGGCATCGCTGGCTGGGTCGCCGCGCGCCTCGAACCCGTCATCGTCAACGATGTCACTCGCGATCCGCGCTTCAAGCCGCTTGGCGAGCCGCGTATCCGCTCGATGCTCTGTGTGCCGCTGATAGACGACGACCAACTGCTCGGCACGCTGACCGTCTCCAGCCCCCTCAAAGCGGACTTCGACGAGCGGCGGCAGAAGCTCTTGCAGGTCTTCTCGGACCAGGCGGTGCTCGCCATCAGCAAGACGCGCCAGGCGGAGGCGGCCAAGTCGCAGGCGCGCGAGTTGAGCGCGTTGCTGGACGCGACCCGCGCCCTCACCAGTTCCCTTGAGTCGAATCAGGTGTTCGCCTACATCGTCGCCAGCACACGTAAGGTCATCGCGTGTGACGACGTGGTGATCTACGCTTACGATGAGCGCACTGACTCCCTGCGCATTGTCACGGGCCTCGGCTCACGTATCGAGCGTCTGGGCGGCACGCGCGTGCCACTGAGCGACGGCCGCTCTATCGCGGCGTGGGTCGCCAAACACCGGCGGGCGCGCATCTCCTCGCCAGGCTCGGATACCGTCGGCGCCGTGACGGAGGCGTTTCTCGCGGGTGATGACCTCTCGCTGCTCTGCGTGCCGCTCGTCTCCAAGGGGCGGCTGCGCGGCGTCATCATGCTGGCGCGCGAAGTTGCGTTCCAGCCCGGCGAGTTGGGCGCGATGCTCAACCTGAGCAACATCGTCGCCGCCACCCTCGAAAACGCCGACCTCTATCAGACCGCGCGCGCCGAACGCGAGCAACAAGCCGCTATCTACGCCGCCGCATCGGACGCCATCGCCGTCGTGGATAGCGATCTCGCGATCATCGAAGCCAACGACGCCTTCGCCAATCTTGTCGGCGTCCCGCGCGCGGAGATCTACGGACAGCCGTGTTGCGGCGTCCTGCGGGTCCAACCTGGCGACACGTGCTCGCTCTGCGCCGGGGAGTGCCTTCTCCAGCAGTCGCTGGTGTCGGGTGACTCGGTCTCGCATGTGGAGTGCGAGCTGCCGGCGCCAGCCGCCGCGGCGACCTCAAATAACTCCTCGCGACCGCGCAAAGCGGCCAATCGCTATATTGACTTCAGCGTGACGCCGGTGAACAGCCCACAGGGACGCCGCCTGCTGCTGGTGGGTCGGGACGTGACCTCCGCGCGCGAAATGGATCAGATGAAGGCGAACTTCCTCTCGATGGTTTCGCATGAGCTTCGCTCCCCTCTGCAAGCGATCAGCGGCTATCTGGACCTCGCGCTCGCCGGCCTCGGCGGCGAGTTGACCACCAAACAGGAGGAGTTCGTGCGCCGCGCCCGCGCCGGCAGCGAGCATATGACGGGGCTGGTGGACGACTTGCTGCTGGTATCCCGCCGCGACGCCGGCGAATTCGCGCTGCATCATCGAGAGACCAATCTGACGAGCATCGTCGGCGATGTGGGCCAGGAGCTCGAACTGAGCGCGCAGGTGGCCGGTGTCCGTCTGGTGGTTGATCTGCCCGATGAGCCGGTCATCGCGCAGGTGGATGGCCCGCGCCTGAGCCAGGTGGCGCGCAACCTCCTGACGAACGCCGTGAAGTTCACGCCGGACGGCGGCACGGTTACGCTGTCGCTGGCCATCGAGGACGAGTGTATCGTGTTGCGCGTGCGTGACACGGGCATCGGCATCGCGCCGGAGCACGTCGAGAAGATCTTCGACCGCTTCTATCAGGTGAGCACGCCCGGAATCAATCCGCGCGCCCAGGGCCAGGGACTCGGCCTGGCGATTGTGCGCATCATCGTTGAGGGACACGGCGGCGTAATCACGGTGGAGACGGCTCCCCGGCAGGGCAGTACGTTCACAGTCATTCTCCCACGCGTGGCTTCCGCGAGCGCGTCCTCCCCTAGCATGCGCGCGACCGGCGCATAGCCCTTCTGAGCCTGCCGCGCCACCAGCGTGACCACCCAGCGTTGACGGAACCGGTCATTCCGTCCATGAACTCGGCTTGCCAGCGTTTCTGCTGAGCTTTGATGGCACACGCTATGCTGTTTCTCGCGGTAGCCACACATCCACAGGGATTGCGGGCATGTCGTACCCCACTAGAGGAGGTCCTGGACCATGGGTATGCTGCGAGTGATGTCGAGGCGCGGAGATGACCGAATAGCATGGGACGTGAAGAAGGCCGAGGTGAGCGACCCAGTGGCAGTCGCAGCCATCGAGGAAGCGGAACGAATCTTCGCGCAGGAGCGCGCTCGCGGCGCGACTGCCTTCCGCGTGGAGACCGGCAAACCGCCCGTTAAGATTGATCAGTTCGATAAGACCGCCGAGCAGATTGTCATGGTGCCGCGCGTCGTAGGAGGCTAGCGGTATGGTGTGGCTCGCGTTAGCGCCACTGTTGGTGGCGTGGCTACTGTTCGTCGTCCTGGCGCTGCTGTATTTCACGCGCGGCGGCGAGTTTGCGACGGGACGGGTGGGCCGCTTCTTCGGCGAGCGCATCTCCGCGGAGCGACGGGCGCAGTCCTTCATGCGCGAGCTGCTCACGCCCCGCCAGTATCAGCAGTTGACCCATGTCGGCTTCGTCGAGGTACCCAGCCCGGCCATCCCCGACCGTGTGTACCGCATCCCTGGCTCAGGCGGCCTTGTGCGCGTCTACGAGCAGGGACACGCGATCATGGACCTCTGCCTGCAACCGGCCGAATCATTGCCGGACGGGGATGTGGTGTTGCTGCACAAACTAATGATCGAGGGCAACGAACAGGAATACCTGGCCAAAGCGAACCACTTCGCGCCCGGGATCATTACCCTGCGCTGTGGCTATCTGTGAGGCACGCGCGCTGACCTCACCCCCTCGGAACCTACCCCCCAGCCCCCTTCCCCACGGGGAAAGGGGGAGTCGGAGTGCGGACTATTGGACGGGCGCGGCGTTGATGCCCATTGTGTATGCTCCGCTAATCTGAATCTCACCGTTCAGCGGAATCGTGCTGTTCGCGCCACAAGCGGGTACGCTGCCGGAGTAGCTCCAGTTGCCGCCGCCATCCAAGGTGGGATAGAGCAGCGTAGCGCAACTGGGCGCGGCGCTGAAGTCAATCACGACGTAGAGGCTGTGTCCGCCTTCGCCTGGCGCGCTAACGGTGAGCGTGAACCCCTGACCATGGACGAGCGGACAGGGCGAGAACGCCCACGCGCCGCCGTTATTGCCGCCGTTGCACGTGGTTGGAAGCCCCCCACCGATTGGCGTGCCTGACGGAGTCGCGGTAGGCGTGGGCGCGTCGGTCGGGGTCACGCCGGGCGCGGGCGTCTGTGAGTTGGCGATGGGGCTGACCGCCGGCACACCTCCGTAGGAATTGGGTGGCAGGGTGTAGGTCGGAAATACGGTCGAGGCGGCGAGCTTGCCCGTTCCGGTGTTGTTGGACTGGCTGGTGGTATTGCCGCTGCCGCCGGCGAGCACGGAGTTGGCGACGGCGCTGGTGATCCCCGCGCAGGAGCAGATCACGAGCAGGAAGACAAGGGCCGCCACGCCGGAGACGGCGGCGCG
>DATEGV010000374.1:0-4349 GCA_035279925.1 Ktedonobacterales bacterium
CGCATGAGTAGTGAGACGATCTCCGGGATGGGCCGCGTCGTCACCAGCCACAGCGAGGACGAGCAGGCGCGTCAGTTGCTGGCGGAGAAGTATGACGGTTGGCGCGATGGAGACGAGTTGAGCCAGTGGGCGCGTACGGCGTTGCCGGTCGCCATCGAGCACGCGCCGCGCATCCATTGAGTGAACTGACCTCACCGCTCATCCTCCGCTGCGCTCTGGCGCCGGAGCCTGACCTCACCCCCTGACCCCCTCTCCCATGAGGAGAGGGGGAGCCAGGCGCGCCCAACCAATGGCAAGAAGCCGGCGAATGAATTCGCGCCAGCATGACCGCGCGAGGAGCAACGCCGGGCATTGCGAAGTGGGCATGGGAGCGGAGCGAGGACCTCCGGCCGCGAAGTCCGCCCGCGCCGGACTGAAAGCCGTCCGCGCGGCCAGTTGAGGAGACGAGCGCCATCTGTGTCGCGCCTGCCAGGTGGAACTTTTCAGAAGCGCCAATCCAACCTGAATAACTCTGTGTGAGTCTGTGTGACTCTGTGTTACCCGTACCCCTCCTCCTCTGGACCCTTGCGCTCCGCTCGCCGCTCGTGCGGTAATGGGGCTGCGCGCGCCGTCTCTGACTGCCTATAGGGGTTCGCCATGCTCATCACGCTCACCTGCCAGACGCCCAACGCCGCCGACCTCGGCTATCTCTTCGCCAAGCATCCCGGCTCCGTCTTCGAGCGTCCGTTCTCAGCCGGGAGCGTCTGGGCCTTCTACCCGGAGCTGCGCGAAGACCGCCTCACCATCGCGCTGCTGACGGAGATTGACGCGATTGGGCTGGTGCGCGGCCCCGCCGCGTTCGGTGGCCTCGATCAGTACGTCAACGACCGGCCATACGTTCTCTCCAGCCTGAGCAGCGTCGCCCTGCGCGTCGCCTTCAGCAGCGCGCTCGCCGGCAGCACGAAGACGCGCGCCGACCTGCTGGACTCTTGCGTTCCGTGGGTGGTGAGGCTGCCCGCCGTCGCCTGCCGTGGCGGCGAGGACCTGTTGACGCGCCTGTTCGCGCCGCTCGGCTACACCGTCACGACGACGCGGCTGCCGCTGGACTCGCGCTTCCCATCCTGGGGCCCGTCCGACCTCTACAGCGTCGAATTGGCCGGCGCGCAGACCGTGCGCGACGTGCTGGGACATCTCTACGTGCTACTGCCCGTAGTGGACAACGGCAAACACTACTACGTCGGCGCGGAGGAGACGGAGAAGCTGCTGGCGCATGCGGGAGCGTGGCTGGCGGGCCACCCGGAGCGCGATACCATCGTCACCCGCTACCTGCGCTACCAGCGTCCACTCATCGAGTCCGCCCTCGAACGCCTGATCGAAGCGGACGACGCCGAATCGGACGCGCCGGAGGCCAGCGAGGCGGGAGCGCCGGCCACGGAGGAGCGCGCGATCGTCGAGCGGGCGCTGGGCCTGCACCAGCAGCGGCTACAGGCTGTGCTGGCGGCGGTGCGGGAGTGCGGGGCGCGCTCGCTGGTGGATCTGGGCTGCGGGGAGGGGCGGCTGCTGGCGTTGGCGCTCGAGGAGCCGGCGCTTACACGAATCCTGGGGATAGATGTTTCCACCCGTGCGCTTGCCGACGCGCGCCGCCGTCTGCGCCTGGACACGCTCTCCGAGACGCAAAAGCGCCGCATCGCGGTGGAACAGGGGTCGCTGCTCTATCGCGACCGCCGGTTGGAGGGCTTCGACGCGGCGGCGTTGGTGGAGGTGATCGAACATCTCGATCCCACACGCCTGGAGACGATGGAGCGCGTTGTCTTTGGCCACGCTCGCCCGCGCCGGGTGATCATCACGACACCCAACCGCGAGTACAACGCGCGGTGGAAGACTCTGCCCGCCGGCGACCTGCGCCATGCGGACCACCGCTTCGAGTGGACACGCGCTGAGTGCGCGGAGTGGGCGGGCCAGGTCGCCGCGCGCTATGGCTACAGGCTGCGCCGCGAGGAGATCGGGCCGGTCGAGGAGGGCATTGGCGCGCCCTCTCAGATGGTTGTGTTCGACGTGGCGTAAAGAAGCGACCTAACGCCGGCCCTGGTTCTGGCTCCCCCTCTCCTCGTGGGAGAGGGGGCTGGGGGGTGAGGTCAGCTACGCGCTCACCGAGGCTGGGATCACGATGAGATTGCGCGCCGCGATGCCGTCGCTGGTCGGCGTCCCGGAGGCCAGCGCCTTCTCGCCCTGCGCGAGATCGGTGGTCTTGCCCGGGCCGACGTTGAGAATCATCGTCGCCGGCGTGAGCGCGACGGAGAATGTCTGCCCCTGGGCATCGTCAAAGGTCAGCTTGGTCGCCGTGACCGAATCCACCGTGCCGGTCAGACCCTGGTAGCCGGTCGTGTTCCCGAGCAGGCCCTGCGCGAAATTGCCGATACCGCCTGGGCCGCCGGGTCGTCCCACCCCCGGAGTGCCTGGCGTGCGCGTCGGGAAGCACGAGCGATTCACCCGCGTCGTCGGCGTGCCGGATCCCGTCCCATTGCCACGCCCCCGGCCAAATCCGCCTCCGCCGCCAATCGTCGCGCCGGCCGGCGTCACAAGCACATCCTTCGCCGTCGTCACCGCCGTGTCCGCGACCACCGATACCCGCGCGCCCGTCGTGATCGCGGAACTGGCCACGATGGAGAACTTCGTGATGCGCGTCTTGCTGTCCAGGTGGACCGTGCTCGTGGTGCCGTCGGCCTGGGTGACGGTGAGCGAGCCGGAGCCGACGCTGGCAATGGCGCCTGTCACCATCTTGGTCGGCGCGCGTGAGGGGCAGGTCGGTGTCGCGGCGGCGCCCGCCGCGTTGCTCGACTGACCGCACCCCGCCAGGAACACACCCAGTATCAGGACCGCGCTCGCGCTGATCGCGGCGAGGGTCGGACGCGCCGATTGACGCATAGTTATCTCTCCTTCGCGGTCGGGTCCGCCCCATGACAAGAGTGCGACCGTCGCATGAATGGTGAGCAGGCGAACGTAACCAATTTCTCTACGATACTGTACCGCGCCCGACCGGACTGGACTGTAAAATCTCGGCAAATTCTCGCTCCAAATAATGGGCTGGGCCTCAGTGATAGAATACCGGCGGGATCAGAGAGACGGGCATTGATCTATGACGCGGGCGCGCTGAGCCGAAACGGAGCCTACGATCGCGCTCTGGCGTGTCGGAGGGGGAATCACATGCAGACACGAGTGAGCCTTACCCCGGTGGATAGCGCGGATGTCACGATTCTCGACGACAACTACTGCGACCTCCTGCTGGCCGGCTCAGAGATCGCGCAACGCCCGCCGATCCGGTGGGATAGCTTCACGAGCGAGTCATTTCGAGCGGAGCACGGCTATGCGCTGCTGCTGACGGTCCGGCGCGACGGCCACAGTTCCTCCATCCTCTACGACGCCGGTCTTGGGCGCGATACCGTAGCGCACAACATGGACGTGTTGGGGCTACAAACTGGCGATCTGCGCGCGGTCGCGCTCTCGCACGGACACGCCGACCACCACGGCGGGCTGGAGGGGATGTTTCGGCGCATTGGCCGGCGCGGGATGCCGCTTGTGCTGCACCCGGACGTCTGGCGCGAACGCAAAATCGTCTTCCCTACCGGCGTCGAGATGTATCTGCCTCCTCCCAGCCACAATGATCTGGACCGCGAGGGCGTGGACATCATCGAGGAGCGCGGTCCGTCGCTGCTCGTGGACGGCGCCGTGCTCATCACCGGGCAGGTGGAGCGTGTGACGGACTTCGAGCCAGGATTCCCCGTGCAGCAGGCGCGCAAAGAGGATGGGACCTGGGAGCCAGATGTCTGGGTCTGGGATGACCAGGCCGTCGTCTGTCATGTGAAGGGCAAAGGACTGCTTGTGCTGACGAGCTGTAGCCACTCCGGGGTCATCAACGTGCTGCTGCACGCGCGGCGCATCACCGGCGTCGAGCAGGTGTATGGGCTCGTCGGCGGCATGCATCTCACGGGTGGGCTGATGGAGCCGCTGATCCCGCGCACGCTCGCGGAGCTTGCGACCATCGGGCCTAGCGTCGTCGTCCCCGGCCACTGCACCGGCTGGAAGGCGACGCACGAGTTGTCGCGCCAGATGCCCGACGCCTACATCCAGAGCAGCGTCGGCACACGCCTGCATTTCGCGTGAGGACCTCCTCTTGCGGCAAGTGGTATATTCAACAAAACAGGCAAACGGAATACCTCTCATTCACGCAAACCAATGGGATAATCAACGTTTCACCGCAGTGATTAGAAGGGACGAGGTGATCGGCATGCCACAGGACGAGACACCGGGAGCGGTCGCGCCATTCGACGATGAGACAGCTGAGCGGCAGATCCGGCGCGTATGGCATGACG
>DATEGV010000375.1:0-4111 GCA_035279925.1 Ktedonobacterales bacterium
CGCGCATAGTAGAAGGAGAGAACCCCTTCGAATACGACGGTATGGAGCGTCGGTCCACCCTCCCGGCCTCCATGTGCCTGGACAGTGATTCGCTTCTGAAGGATGTCGATGTCCACGCGCTCGATTGTGCTAGACGTGAGCCGATCCAACTCGGCATTCACTTCTGTGTCTTCAAGTGGCATATTCCCTCCACACACCGGCCAGTATGAAACAGAATAGCATGCCAGCCTCCCCCTTCGCTCGGCGTGCTCCCGCACACCCTACTACTCCAGCTGCCGTCCTTGCCTAACGCCCTGCCGCCGCCCTACCATATGTACGGACATTTCGCATGCGACAGGAGCAACTATGCGCCCCATACGGGACACCGCCCCCCCGCCCGCACACCCAGCAAGCGGAACTGCGACGGATGGCGGCGAGTCGCGAGCGCGGGCGCAGATCTCCGCGTCGCTGACGCTGCCCGCCGAGGATTCCGGCCCACTCTACCGCCGTGTCACCGCGCTGCTGCTGCGCGAGATCGAGCAGGGACGCCTCCCGCCCGGCGCGCTCATCCCGCCGGAGGTCGAGCTGGCGCGGCGGCTTGGCGTCAGTCGCCACACGATGCGCGCGGGGATCGAGGCGCTCGTGCGCGAGGGACGGCTCGAACGCCGCCGGGGCCACGGCACCATCGTCCGGCAGCCGCCCGTCCAGCAGAGCCTCGCCCGCTTCTACAGCGTCGCGGGGGAGATGCGCCGTCGCGGAACCGCGCTGGAGACGCGCGTGCTCCGGCGGGGCCGCCTCACGCCTGGACACGCGCTTGCCGCCGCCGCCTGCATCAACCTCGCCCTGGACGACCCGCGCGCCATCGGCTACCTGATGCGCCTGCGCCTCATGGATGGCGCGCCGCTGCTCTTGGAGTGGATCACGTTTCCCGTGGCGTTGGACGAGGGCCTCTCGCGCGAGCCGGTTCCCGGAGCGCCCGATCGCGCCGTGCAGCCGTTCTACGACTCCCTGAACCGCGCCGGTGTCCACGTGACCCGCGCGACCGAAGCCATACACGCCGTCGCCTGCTCCCGTCCCGACGCCCGCCTGCTGGCTTGCCCCACAGGGGCGCCGCTCTTGCGCGTCGAGCGGGTGGGCTACGCCGGCGACCGGCCCGTCGAGTGGCGGCGCGCGTTGATTCGCGGCGACCGCTACAGCTTCACCGCCGAACTGACCGAGCCGACCGGCTCCGGCGACTTCGAGTGACGTTCGCGCGACCGGAAGAAGATCGAGAGGGAACATGCAGGCGTCACCATCCGAACAACGCGACCGCGACCGGCTGATCCGCCAGGCCGAGCTCATCATCAGCAACGTCCTGCGCGGGGGCGTCCTCCTCAGCGCGGGTGTCATCCTGCTCGGCGTCGTCATCTTCTACGCGCGCTCCGCCGCGGGCGGCCACACCCTCTCCGACAAGCCATTCCCTTCCTCGCTCGCCGCCGTCGGACACGGCCTCACGGTTGGTGACCCGCTCGCGATCATCGCGCTGGGCCTGCTGATCCTGCTCGCAACCCCCGTCGCGCGTGTCGCCGTCTCGATTGTCGCGTTCGCGCTGGAAGGCGACCGGCGCTACGTCGTCATCACCACCCTGGTCCTACTCATCCTGCTCGCCAGCTTCGTCCTCGGAAAGGCGGGCGCATAGATGGCGACCGAACCCCACTTGCTCTTCTTCATCCTCGTTTTTCTCGCGTCCTTCGGGGCCGGAGCCGTTGGCTCGCTCATCGGTGTCGGCGGCGGCATCTTCGTCGTTCCGCTGCTGACGCTCGCCTTCGGGCTGAGCATCCACGAGGCCGCTGGAGCCTCCATCGTCTCCGTCATCGCCACCTCCAGCGGGGCGGCCGCCGCCTATGTGCGTGACCGCATCACCAACCTGCGCGTCGGCATGTTCCTGGAGATCGCGACGACTCTGGGCGCGCTCTCAGGCGCATTCCTGGCCACGCGCGTCTCCCCCGGACTGCTCTTCGTCGTCTTCGGGGTGGTGCTGTTGATCTCCGCGCTGCCCCTGCTCGTCAAGATCGGCGAGGAGCTGCCCCAGAACGTCAAGAGCGACCGCTACGCGAAGACGCTGGCGCTGGCCGGCTCATACCCCGACGCGAAACTGAGGCGCGAAGTCAGCTACGAGGTCTCGCGCGTGCCGGCTGGCTTCTCGATGATGTACGTCGCGGGCCTGATCTCAGGACTGCTCGGCATCGGCAGCGGCGTCTTCAAGGTGCTGGCGATGGATACCGCCATGCGCCTGCCCATGAAGGTCTCCACCACGACCAGCAACTTTATGATCGGGGTAACGGCGGCGGCGAGCGCGGGCATCTATTTCCAGCGGGGCTACATCAACCCGATCGTCTCCGCCCCCGTGGCCCTGGGTGTGCTGGCCGGCGCGATGCTCGGCGCGAAGACGATCAGCAAGCTGAGCAACAACACGCTGCGCAAAGTCTTCATCCCCTTCCTCATCATCATCGCGGTGGAGATGCTCGTGCGCGGCGTACCGATGCTGTTCCATTGAGCCGCGAAAACTGCCACTAGCGTTTAGCGGATTGGTAGGTTATACTCCTTGCGGGAAGCTTGCCTCAGCGTCGAGGCAGTCCCTGCGTCGTCCGTGTGAGCCTGTCCTCGGAGCGCCCACAGTGGCCTCCCAACAGCGCGCGGACCCGCGCCACAACGTGCTCGCCGAGAGGATGATCGGCAGAGGAGCTTGAAAGGAGCGCGCTGGCTCGACCACAGGACGCCAGACCTGACGGATCATTCTGCGAATGCGCCAGCAACCGCATTTGCCCGCGTTTCCCCTTTTTCGCGTGAGTAGCCGGCGCGCCACTCGCAACGTCGCGAGCGCCCGCAGTGGGCCGGCGCCCGGAAACGGTGATTGGATTGGCTGAGGCAGCCAGTCCAATATGAGGAGAAGCACAGCGGTGAAACGATCTCGTACAATCCTTGCGTGGACCGCGGCGGGAGCAACCGTCGCCGCCACTCTGGCCGTCGCCATCGCCGGTTTTGCCGGCAACGCCGCCGCCAGCCCCGCGAGCGCGCAGACACAGCGCGCCGTTCATACCATGGGCACGATGGGAACCGCCTCCAAGGCCGCCGCGGCGAGCACCGGCAACGACCTCTATTACCACGGCGGTGTCGGCGGTGTCGGCGTTGAAACGGGCCGCGACAAGGTCTATCTCGTCTACTGGGGATCGCAGTGGAACGGCCACGATCCCTCCGGCGAGGCCAGCATCCAGCAGAGCTTCTTTAACCACGTCGGCGGCAGTTCCTGGAACAACTCCGTGACCCAGTACTGCGAGGGTGTCGCCACTGGAACCACGAACTGCGGCTCCTCTGGCACACACGCCACCAACCCGACCGGCGTGCTCGGCGGCGTCTGGTATGACAACGCGGCCAGCGCGCCCTCCCATCCCACGCAGTCTCAGCTGGCCGCCGAAGCCGTGAAGGCCGCGGCGCACTTCGGCAACACCACCGCCAGCTTGAACACGACCGACCAGTACGTCATCAACACCTCCACTGGACACAGCATGCGCGGCTTCGGCACGCAGTGGTGCGCATGGCATAGCTCGACAAGCTCCAGCTACGGCAACATCGCGTATACGAATATGCCCTACATCACCGACGCGGGAGCAAGCTGCGGCGCCAACTTCAACGGGCTTGGCTCCAATGCGGGCATCACCATCGTCGGCGGGCATGAGTTTGCCGAGACGGAGTCCGACATCTTCCCCAACGGCGGTTGGCTCGACAGCAGCGGCGCTGAGAATGGCGACAAGTGCGCCTGGATCAGCTCCGGCCAGGGCGCCTCGGCCAACGTCACGATGAACGGCGCGACCTTCCCGGTGCAGTCCCTCTGGAGCAACGCCTTCAATTCCGGCTCTGGCGGCTGCGTCCTCTCGTACTAGAAGGGGAGAACCTCACCCCCCAGCCCCCTCTCCCACAAGGAGAGGGGGAGCAAGAACATACCCCCCTTGTCGCATTCGCGGGAAGGGGGAGCCAGAGGCGCACCCTCTCTATGTAACTCTGTGTAACTCTGTGTAACTCTATGTAACTCTGTGTAACTCTGTGTAACTCTGTGTAACTCTGTGTAACTCTGTGTAACTCTTCGTGAACCGTC
>DATEGV010000376.1:0-6733 GCA_035279925.1 Ktedonobacterales bacterium
CGGACAGCCCGGCTCGCCAGTTCTTCGACCAGATCGTGGACAAAGGCCGCGCGGCCTTCGACCTGTTTGACGTCCATCTCTACGACGACCCTGAGCGCATCCCAGCGCACGTGGACGCCGTGCGGCAGTTGATGTGGGCGCACGGTTTCGAGCGACCGGTCGTCATCGGCGAGTACAACGGGCCGACTCTGTTCGAGTTTCCCGAGGTTGAGGCGCAGCTCCAGCGCGCCTTTGCGGCGGTGTTCGCTGAGGGTGAACCTGTCGACTTCAGTACGGCTGAGCTTGCGTCACAGGTGACCCGCGAGACACCGGAACGACGCGCCATGCGGTCACTCTACGCGCACATGGCGGACCTTCCGCCTCAGTTGCGGATGTTCATGGACGGCTGTTCGAGCGACCTGGAGGAGCTGCGACATCGGATCAACTGTCGCCAGTTGGTGACGCGCAACCTGCTGGCTCTCTCCGTCGGCGTGACCCGAACGGTCTGCTGGAATCTTGGTCCGGAGGTCCCACGGTACGGCGATCCGCTCAACATGATGGGTCTCTTCTACGGTAAGCTGGCGCTCATGGACTACGTGGACACCGAGCTGCGTCTTCGCCATCCCGCCGCCGAGACATTCCGCTTGCTCGCGCGGCTCCTCGCCGACGCTACCAGCGTGGCGCGCATCGCGGTCGAGGCTCATCCCGACGTGTTTGCCTTCGAGGTACGACGCCAGGATCGCGAGCCGCTGCTTGTGCTGTGGAAGCGGGGCGACACATTTACCGGGGAGATGGAGCCGCCCGAGGTCATAGACTGGCCCTGGAGTGCGCCGACGGTAGACGCTGTTGACGTGTTCGGCGCTCGGCAGCCGGTCGAGTGTCGCGGCTGCGTAATTCGGCTTGCGGTCTCCGTCACCCCGACATTCATCGCCGCGAGCCAGCTCACTGCAGCCATCGAGTGAGCAGCGATCATCCCTCATAGCGCCGCGAACGGACAGCGAAGCCGCGCCGTGCGGTCAACGCCGGAGGCATTCTCCGCGTGCCGCCCCCTCACACCCATCCTTGCGCGAACGCGATACGCCGACCAGTCGCGGGATGATCGTACAGGAAGAATTCGACGAGCGGCGCGGGCCGAAGCTCCGCGAGGTTCTGGTTGGCGAGCCGCGTCATCGCGCTGATAAAGGCCTCGCGCTTGCTCGTCACGTTGAGCGCGTAGACGTCCGCCTGATGCTCCACGTGGCGGCTGTAGCCGTTGGTGATCGGTAGCGTCACCAGCGCGAAGACGCCGAGCGCCGCCGCGATCAGGGGCAGCGTCGCCGGGTCCGCGAGCCCATGATACGCGCTCACGTGGCTCACCACGCCGTGCAGGACCAGATTCACGACAAAGAGGCCGGCCAGCGTCGCGGCGGCCTGAACCGCGATCAGCTTCGGGATATCGTGATGCGCCTGATGGCCAAGCTCATGCGCCACGACCACCTCGATCTCGTCGGCGGTGTAGTGGTCGAGCAGCGTGTCGCAGAGCACGACGCGGCGTGTGTTGCCCAGCCCGATGACAAAAGCGTTCGCCGCCGTCGTCTTCGCGCTCATGTTCATCGTGTAGATGCCACGGACGCGCGTACCGGCGATCCGAGCCAGCGCAAGCGCCCGCTCGCGGATGTCGCCCTCCGGCAGCGGCGTCAGCTTGAAGAAAAGGGGCAGCAGCAGCACCGGCGCGAGGTTCGCCGCGACGGCGGTGAAGAGCAGCAGCGCGAGAGCCGTCCAGAGCCACCAGGTGGATGGCGCGGCGGCCAGCAGGAAGTAGACGAACTCGACGGCGAGCAGCTCGATGGGCAGCGAGATCGCCAGCCCCTTCACCTGGTCCATCAGCCACGCGCGCAGCGATAGGGTGGAGAGACCGTAGCGGCGACTGAGGACATAGCCGCCGTAGAAGCCGGTCGGCCAGGTGATGAGCGCGCCCGCCCCCGCCACAATCAGGAAGTAGACGGCGAGCCGCCACACATCCCAACCGGCGACAGGCCGCCAGGAAGGGATGCCCGCGAGCGCGTCACGAAGGGCGAATCCCAGGCCCGTGAACAGGAGAATCGCGATCAAAAGGGTGGAGAGGGTCAGACCGGTGAGGCTGAGCGCCTGTCGCTGCCGGGCGTAGCGCCGCGCCTGTTCCTGCCGCGCGGTGTCGAGGACTGCCGGCGCGATGCGAGGCGGAGTACTCATCTCGTCGGCGGCGAAGGAGAGGACGCCGCCCATCTGCGAGAGGATGCTCATATGACACCTTCTCTTTGCCGCGAACGCGAGAAGCGCGGTGGCCGGCGCTCATCGGCTCCCAGTCCGGCTTGGCCGGACTTTGTGGCCGAAGGCCCTCCAGGCGCGACTTCAGTCGCCGGCCGGTTGGCTGGCTGGCGCATCATCGGCTCCCCCTTCCCCGCGCCGGGAAGGGGCTGGCGGGTTAGGTTCTCCCGCGCCCTACACCGGCTCGCGTGACGGCGCGCCGGACATGATCTGCTCCGCCGTGACGGCGCCTTCCGCAAAGAAACAGAGTTGCTCCACGGTGCAGACACGAGTCCCGCCGACGCGCTCGTGCATGACCTCGTAGAGGCCGGGCCGCCCGGCCGCGTCGTGAACGTCGAAGCCGAGCCGCCGCAGCGCGACCTGCGCCTCACCTTCGCTGAGTACGCGGTCAAGTCGCATAGGGGTTGTCTCCTCCTGGTGGCGCCGTTAGCGTTTCGGCTTGCAGCGGGTGCGGACCTCGCAGTCCTCGAACACCTGCACCTGGCAGGCGAGGCGGACCTGTGGGTCACGATTTTTCTTGCGTGTGCCGACGTTGTTCATCGCTTTTTCAAGCGGGGTCCGCGGGTTCACCGCCGCCGCCGGGGAGACGCGCACACGGTCGGTCCAGCAGAGGCCGTTGCCGTGGCAGTTCGCGAACTTAGAGACGCCGAACCACATGCAATAGAGCGGCACGTCGTTTTCGAGCGCGGCGTAGCGCAGCGACGCCCCTTGCTCGACCTCAACGGTGCGGTTCTCATTGACGAAGGTGACCTTAGGCACAGATCCACTTCCTGTCTGTTGGGTAGTAGTTCCGAGGCACGCAGAGTACTGACGTGTTTGATGCCAGACGCGACGAGCCAGACTACATCGGAGTGTAGCATAGGCTCGCAGAAACGGTCAACGCGGCACCTCAAGCGAGGTGATTGCTCCACGCCCCGGCTGTGAGGCGATGTTGAGCTTCGCCTCGATCAACGCCGCGCGCTCCAGCATGCTCAGCAGGCCCCAGCTTCCGCGCGTCTCATACTCCGACTGCACCTGATGCACGTCGAAGCCATCGCCGTCGTCACTCACCGTCGCGATGATTCGGTCCTCGTATTCCTTGATGTTTATCCAGCAATTCTGCGCGTGGGCGTGTTTGAGGACGTTGTTGACCGCTTCTTGCAGGATGGCGAACATCGTCAGCTCGACGTTGTGCGAGAGCCGGTCCGGGTAGTCCGCGGAGAGGTGCATGCGCGGGCCGGGGATCGAGGTGAACCGCTCCAGAAAATGCTCCAACGCGGGGGTCAAGCCGCCTGCGTCCGATTCAAGCACCAACGGGCGCAGATCGAAGAGCAGATTGCGGAACTCGCGCGAGGTGGTGAGGGCCGTCTCGCGGATTGAGCGCAGTTCAGGGATGAGACGCTCCGGCTCGCGCGTGACGAGTTGTTCGGCGTACTCCAGCGAGATCGCAATCTGCGCCAGTTTCTGGGCCGGCCCGTCGTGCAGGTCGCGGCCAAGGCGCTTCCGCTCGTCCTCCTGCGTCTGGATGATTTTGTCGCGTTCGGCGCGTAGCCCCTGGTAGAGCTGCGCGTTGGCGACGGCGGTGGCGGCCTGCGAGGCGAGCGTGCGCAGCAGATCGAGGCTGCTGGCGTCGAAGCCGTCGCCTTCCTCCGTCTGTCCAACCTCCAGCACGCCGATGACGTTGTTCTTGAAGAGCATGGGAATGGCGACGAGCGAGGTGGGCGTGACACCGAGGAGTTGGCTATCCACGGCCACCACCTCCGGGGTAAAGCGGTGGTCGTGCCGCGGGTCCGTCACCAGCACGAGCATGCCGGTGGAGGCCGCCCAGCCCGCGACGCCCTGTTGCAGCGTCATGCGCGGGCGCTCGGCGGCGAAGAGCACCTCCTCTGGGCTGCCGGGCGACGAGGTTGAGAAGTCGGGAGCGCCGAACGCGCCGCTATCCGCCGCCGTGCGCGAGGTCTCCACCGCCTCCACGACGAGCGTGGCGCGGGTGGCGTCAATCAGGTACACCACGCTGGCCTGCGCGGAGGTCATCCGCAGGGCGGCCATAGCGATGCGACGGAGCAACGGCGGTAGATTCAGTTCCGCGGAGAGCGTATTGGCGATTCCCTGCAAGACCACGAGCGAGCGTACCTGATCTTCGAGTTGCTGATTGCGGCTTTGTAGGCGCTCGTTATCTCGTCGCAATTGCGCGATCAGCATCGCGAGTTCTAACGGCACGCTGGCTGGTATCGGTTCGGTGGTCATCGCTCGTCGCCCTCCCCATCGCGGCCATTATAGCGCGGGTCGCCGGTTGGCACAATGCGTTTGGGCGAGTCGGGCCTATAACGTCGCGACTTTGCCGAGCAGGGCGCGGGCGATCACCACGCGCTGTATCTGGTTGGACCCCTCGAAGATCTGGGCGACCTTCACATCGCGCATGTACCGCTCGACCGGCCAGTCGCGCACGTAGCCCGCGCCGCCAAGCACCTGCACCGCGTCGGTGGTGACGGCCATCGCGGAGTCCGTGGCGAAGCACTTGGCCATCGCGGCGTACTTACCTGTCTGTGGATCCCCGGCGTCCATGCGCGCGCCCGCCTGGTACACCATCAGCCGCGACGCCTCGACCTTCATCGCCATGTCGGCGAGCAGAAACTGCAAGCCCTCGAATGCGCCGATGGGCTTGCCGAACGCCGTCCGCTCCTGGGCATAGCGCACCGAGACGTCCAGCGCCGCCTGGGCCACGCCGGTCGCTATGGCGCCGATGTTGATGCGGCCGCCATCCAGCGAGGAGAGCGCGATCTTGAAGCCGTCGCCCTCGTTGCCGAGCAGATTCGCGGCTGGCACGCGGCAATTCTCGAAGATGAGCTCGCCGGTCGGATCGCTGTGCATGCCCATCTTGCGCTCGATCTTGCCGATGCTGAAGCCGGGTGTGTCCCGCTCGACAATGAGCGTCGAGATGCCGCCCGCTCCGCCCTCGCTTGTCCGCGCCATGACCGCGTACACGTCCGCTTTGCCCGCGCTGCTGACCCAAAACTTCGTGCCGTTGAGGATGTAGTCGTCACCCTCGCGGCGCGCCATGCAGCGGATATTGGCGGCGTCGGAGCCAGCGTGCGCCTCACTCAGCGAGAACGCGCCGAGCAGCTCACCCGCCGTCATGCCGGGTATCCAGCGGCGGCGCTGCGTGTCGTCGCCAAACTTCGCGATCAGGCCTGTCACCATATTGTGAACCGCGAGCCAGACGGCGGTGGACATATCCGCCGCGCCGATCTCTTCGTAGATGAGCGCGCCGGTGAGCCGCGACATCTGCGTGCCGCCCAGGTCCTCAGGCGCGAGAAGGCCCGCCAGTCCCATCTCCGCCAGCGGCTGGAACACCTCACGTGGGAAGTGACTCTCTTCGTCCCAGGCCTCGGCGTGCGGCGCGATCTCATTCCGCGCGAAACGTCGCACCTGCTCGCGTATCTCTTGCTGCTCGTCGGTCAACGCGGAGAACATCGTCGTTCCCTCTCTTTCTGGCTCAATGTGGAGGGACCACCCTCTTTACCCGTCCTTTCAAGGGTAGTCTTTTTGCCAGGGGGAAAGGCAATGGTCCACGTCCATCTGGTGGCGTCGTCGGAAGGTGTTCAGCGAGGCTCCTAGACCGTCTTCAGATGCCGGCGCAGCGCCAGCGCAAAGCGCGCGAAGATCAGCGACGCCACGCCGCCCGCGCTCGCAAGTATGGTGCGCGCGTCCGTGCCATGATGCGTCATCTGGAGAATCGGCCCCGCGATGTAGACTCCGAGCAGCGCCCCAATGCTCCCAAAGAAGAGGTCGCCGAGCACGTTCAGGCCCTTGCTGTTTAACAGTTGGCCCGTCAGAAAACCGCCGAGCGCCCCCGCGAGGATCCATACCGTACGATCATTCAGCGTAAACGCGATTGCCATGCTCAAAAACGACATGCCGCCCCTCCCCGCCTCCGCTCGCCGCTACCGCTGCCGCTGGTTCGTGTCAACCCTGCGCATTCCTTGCCCCGGCGTAACGCAGAGCACATGCCAGCTCAGCCACAACCGCGCCGTTTCCTGGACTCGCCCACTTGGCCGAATCGCGATCTTCTGGCATGATAGAGTGGATCACCCCGACGCGGAAAGGACAGCGCATGCCAGACGAGACGACAGCGACGATACCCACATGGAGGGCCGGCGCCAGACCAATCGCCCCCGCCGGGGATGAGTTCCTCGCGCGGCGCGACATCGCCTTCCTCAATCACGGCAGCTTCGGCGCGCGGCCCCGACCCGTCTTCGAGACGTACCAGCGGTGGCAGCGCGAGCTCGAAGCGCAGCCGGTCGAGTTTCTGGGACGCCGCCTGCCCGCGCTGTTGGCCGAGGCCCGCGCCCCGCTTGCCGCGTATATTGGCGCCGCGCCGACGGATCTCGTCTTCGTGCCGAATGCCACGCACGGCATGAACATCATCGCGCGCTCGCTGGAACTGGAACCGGGCGACGAGGTGTTAGGCACGGATCACGAGTACGGC
>DATEGV010000377.1:0-3796 GCA_035279925.1 Ktedonobacterales bacterium
GATGAACTCCGAGGCCGCCGCGCTTGGCTCACCGTACAACGTGGCGCCGCCCGCGTTCCTGCGCTACGAGCCGACGCGGTACCCGCGTCCGTTCGCACTGAATCGGGACCATCGCGGGTAGGTCGCTGGAAGCTCACCGTCCGGCCCTCTCTCCGCCCGAGGAGAGGGGAGCCGGATATCGCGCCTGTTCCGAGTCCGGCTTGGCCGCAGGTCTCAGGCATGTGGTCTCGTGAGCCCGACTTCACAGCAGCGGGACGGGGTTCAGGCAGAAGTCTACCGCGATCCAGAAGCACATGGCGTGGCGATAGAAGAGGAAGGGCAGCAGGACAGTCGCGGGGATACCGATGGCGAGCAGTGGGATCAGCGGCGTCTGAATGGCGGCCAGTGGCACAACGACGACGGCGACCAAGAGCTCGCAGACGACGATGTTCACGGCCATGCCGCCGGTCCAGTAGCCGTGCTCGCGCTCGAAACGCCAGCCACAGTGCGGGCAGGATTCATTGACGGTCAGCCGGCGCTTGAAGACACGTCCCTTACCGCAGCGTGGGCAGCGCAGACGCGCGGCGCGGGCAAACAGCAGCAACACGAGATCAATCGCCATACGTTCTCGCGATCAGTCCATCACGCGCGCAGGCGGCCACTGTGCGCACACATACGCCGCGCGGCCCATGCGCCGCACATTCATGGCCGCGAATTATCACTAGAGCGGATTATACCCTTATCCACGCGCGGCTCGCGCGACCGGCAGCGCGAAGCTCACCACCGCGCCGGGCTGGCTGCGCTCGCGGTCCGGCAAAGCTTTCGCGAGCAGCGCGCGTGACTCCTCCGGCAGCGGCGACTCCGCCCAGATGCGCCCGCCGTGCGCCTCGATGATGCCCTTCGCGATAGCTAGACCCAGGCCCGCGCCAGCCGCCTCCACATGGCCGGCGTCGCCTTCGCGCGTCCGTGATGGCTCGCCGCGATACGTGCGCTCGAAGATATGGGGCAGGTCATCCGCGCGGATACCCTCACCGGCGTCAATCACGCGCACCAGCGCCTCCAGCTTGCCGTCGGCTCCCCGCGCGCTCGTCGCCTGAATCAGGATACCGCCCTCCCGTGGCGAGTAGCGCAGCGCGTTTTGCAGCAGATTGGTCAGCACACGGTACATCTGCCGCGCGTCCAGCGAGACCGGCGGCAACTCGCCGTCCACCCGCCCGACAAGCTCGATCCGCGCCCGCGCCGCGACGCTCGCCATCATCTCGAGCGCATCCGAGATCATATCGTCCATTGCCAGCGGCTCCCGTTCGAGGGTGAGCGCGCCGGACTCCAGCCGCGAGAGCATGAAGAGATCGTCCAGCAACACCGTCAGGTGCCGCAGCTCCGTCCGCATCGTCTGGTGGTAGCGTCGAATCGTCTCCGCGTCCGTCACCACGCCGTCATCTATCGCCTCCACCATCGCGCGGATGCTCGTCAGCGGGGTGCGCAGATCGTGCGAGACGGCGGCCACCACACCGCGCCGGTCGTCTTCGGCGCGTCGTTGCCGCTCAAAGGACTCGCGCACGCTGGCGGCCATCTGGTTGAACCAGTGCGCCAGCCGTGAGAGCTCGACGCTGCCTTGCGGATCGTTCTCCGCGATGCGAAAGCCATAGTCGCCGGCGGCGATACGACGGGCGCCCGCCTCGATGCGCGCGACGGATGCGGTGATGCCGGCGGCGATGGTGGCGGAGATCACGAGTGCGACGGCGACGCCGAACGCGAGGAACGCAAGCGCCATCTGGCTATCCACCACTGAGATAAACATCTGGTGCGCGACGAGGAGGACGTTGAGGGCGATCACGAGGGCGGTCAGCAGCGAGGGGATCGCCAGCTTTAGGCGCACGCTGCCCACCCGCGCGACATCCGCGAGCCAGAGCGCCGCCTCCCCGACGGCGAGCGAGACGGCGCCGCTGATGGCGAGGTACAGCGTCATCTCGGTGATGTGCGCGGGCGAGGGGTGCAGCATCGCGATCAGCAGCAGGGCCGCGCAGACGAGCGCCGCCGTCGTTCCGGCGACCCAGCGCAGCCCAAGCCGCCAGCGCCACGCGAGTACCTTCTGGGCGCGGGCGCGCCGCTCGATGAGCAGCGACGGCTCCATGCCTGTCGTCTCCATATCGTCTCCCTTCCGCTTGGCCCGTCACACGAAGTCCGGCCGGATTGTTGGAATACACCACGGGCTTCAGCCCGCTTCCCATGCCGTGCGCCGGCCATTATGGCCGCGAGGACGATTTGTTGCTACGGCTCGAACTTGTAACCGATGCCCCAGACCGTCTTAAGGTGGCGCGGCAAAGCCGGGTCCTGCTCCACCTTTTCACGCAGCCGGCGAATGTGTACAGTGACGGTGCTGGCGTCGCCGTAATAGCCGATATCCCAGACATGATCCAAGAGCTGCTGGCGGGTGAAAACCTGCTTGGGATGCGCGGCGAGAAAGTGAAGCAGGTCAAACTCTTTGGCCGTCACCTCGACCGGCGCGCCGTCCCGCTCGACGGTCCGCAGCCCCGGCGTGATGACGAGATTGCCGACGCGCAACGTGTCGTCCAGCACCATCGCGGGTACGCTCGTCGCATCGAGACGACGCATGATCGCCTGCACGCGCATCACCACTTCGCGCGGGCTAAACGGCTTCGTCACGTAGTCGTCGGCCCCGACCGCGAATCCGGACAGTTTGTCCAACTCCTCGCTGCGCGCCGTGAGCATGAGGATGGGAACCGCGCTCGCGGCACGCAACCGGCGACAGACCTCGTAACCATCCATTCCGGGAAGCATCAGGTCGAGCACGATCAGGTCGGGCGGGCGCGACTCCGCCAGGCGCAGCGCCTCCACGCCGTCCGCCGCCAGCAGCACGTGAAAGCCTTCAAGCCGCAGGTACTGCGCGAGCACCTCACGGATGCTGGCCTCGTCGTCCACGACGAGCACGCGCCGCCGTGGCGTGGCGTCTCCCACCTCGTCCGTGCCCGCTTCAGTCATACCACTGCCCTCTTCGGCTGGAATAACCCGAACCCCCCGCGCGTCCCTCGCCGCGAGCGTATTGTAGCCCGTATCCCGCGCCGCCAGGGCCTATCTTTCCATGGAGTCTATCGTGCAGATGTTACGGATGGCTTACGAGATGAAGCAGGGCCCACGCATCCGCGGCCGTAATGCTCTCGTAACATTTGTCACCTCCTGGCAAGAAGTCCCGCTCATGCTTCTCTCCAGTCTGTCATCCAGTCACATGGGAGAAGCGCGCATGGATCAGCAGCCAGTTCATGGCCCTCACCGCGTCGTCATCGTTATGCCCGCCCTCAATGAAGAGGATTCGGTTGGCCAGCAGGTGCGCGCGATCCGCGCATCGCCAGCCCTGCGCGCGTTGCCCATCGCCGAGGTCATCGTCGTTGATAACGGCAGCGATGACAACACGGCGGAGGCGGCGCGGGCGGAGGGAGCGCGGGTCGTGCGTGAGCCGAGGCGCGGCTATGGGGCCGCCTGTTATGCGGGGGCGCTGGCTGCCGAGGATGGTGACCTGCTGCTCTTCATGGACGCCGACGGCAGTGACGACCTGGTGGGCGCGGCGCGCGTGGCGCGGTTGGTCCTGGACGGCGCGGCGACGCTCGCTGCCGGCTCACGGACGCGCGGACGCAGCGACCGCGGCGCGCTCACCGTCCAGCAGCGCGCGGGGAACGCGGTGGCGACGCTCCTGCTCGGCGCCTTGTTTCGCCTGAGTCTGACGGATCTTAGCCCGGTCAAGCCAATTCGCCGCGCTGACCTGCTGGCGCTGGTTATGCGCGAGCGCACGTATGGCAGG
>DATEGV010000378.1:0-2837 GCA_035279925.1 Ktedonobacterales bacterium
CAAGTCGTCAACCTGATTCGTTAGTTCGTGATCGGTGGAACCAATGCCTTCGGCGCAAGCGGTCACTTCTAAGGCGCGATCAAGGCTGCCTTCACAGGCCAATTCAACTGCTCGCGCGCAAAAGATGCGCGCCGCACTACGCCGGTCAGTGATGTAGGGCAGTACTGGGTTTAGGCGTTCCTCGGCTTCGCCTAGTCGGCCCTGAGCCGCGAGGAGGCAAGCCAGCATAACGACAAGAGAGGCACGGATACTCGGTTCAGATATGCCACTATCGTCAATCGCGTGAACTAGCAGGTCGTTAGCCCTCTTTAGCTCGCCATTAGCAATGAGGGCTCGACTCTGCTCAATTACCGCTCTGGCCACGTCCGCTTGTGATTCCGCTCCGTTTGCGGTACTCGCTTTGTTTCTGCCGAAGTCGTATTGCATCGGTTATTCGCATCTCTAGCAGTAACCGCCTTAATCAGCCGGCCGAGCGCCTATGCGGACATCAAGTTCGGCGACAAAACCCGTCGAGATAGCTGTGCCTTGGCAACGCATAAATGAATCCCTCTGGGAAGCGTACGACCACTCTAACACACTATTCTTGGGTAATCAATACGTCTCTCCCATGCTACATCGGCATTGCGATCTGCCCTGTGGCCGGTATGCCTCAGCGGTTGATTATCTCAGATGCCAACAGCAACTGTTTTGTTGTCACAACAGGATGAGACGTAATAACCTTGATCAAATCGGAGATGAGACGCCGATCATTGGTATTCATGGATGCCAACTTTTAAACTCAAGCAGTGACTAACAATGGGGAAGTCTTCGGGATCCACCATGAAAGGCTGATTTGTGCTTGCCAACCATAGCGGCTTTGTTCCTGACAGCCAGGCAGCGCGCGACGCCCTCCGCGCCGTCATCGCCGCCTACACCGCCGCGTTCCCCGGCCAGGCGCGCGCCGTGTACGTGGACGGCAGCCACGCCGACCGAACCGATCTCGCCACCAGCGACCTCGACCTCACCATCATCATCAAGGACGCCTGGCAGGATGAGCGAGAGCGCGCGAAGGCCGAGGGGCTGACCGCGGATCTTGCCGCCCATGCGGCTGTCGAACTCGACGTGGGCGTCGTGGATGAAGCGACGATGCGCGACCAGGGCGCGCATCCCACGCTCAAGCTGGCGAGCGCGCTCGTCTGGGGCGAGGACATCCGCGACCGGTTCGCCATCATGCCAATCGCACGCTGGACCCGCGACCGCATGCACGCCGCCTACTGGCTCACCACCCGGCTCTACGACCGCCCGATTCCCGTGCGGCTGCCGTTGGCGTACCCCGACCCCGACGACGAATTCTTCGGCTACACGCGCCGGCTCGTGCGCCTGCCCGATGGTCGCGAGGTCCCCTGCGCGCGCGATCTGATCCGCTCGACCGGCTGGGCCGCGACGGCTCTGCTGGCCTGGCGGCGTGGCGTCTACGTCGCCCGCAAGCGCGACTGCCACGCGCTCTATCGCGAGCATATCGGCGACGAGTGGAGCGACCTCCTGGCGAACATCTATGACGACTGCCGCACGCGCTGGCGCTATCTCATTCCCCCTGACGACGCCGAGCGCACCCAGTTGCGCGCCATCTGTGCGCGGACTCTCGCCTTCGAGAACCACTTCTTCGCCGGATATCGCCGCTTCCTCCTTGATGAGCTGCGTGGCGCGGACGCGACGGGCCGCGCGGAGGCGGTCAAAGTCCAGAGCATACTGCCGCTGAACGACGCGGAGGTGGCCGAGGCGCTGGCGGCGGCGCAACAAGCGGTAGGCGAATGACGGCAAATCTGGCCGGATGGTCGGTCCATGTGATGGGCTTTAGCCCGCATCCCGTCCCGTGCGCCGGCCATTGATGGCCGCGAGTAAGTCACCGTGCGCCGCCTTGCGCGACGCCGGCCACAAGATCGGTACACGGATGTACATACCATCGTATAGTTCGTTATCTTATGATATGTCGTCTCGTCTCTAGGCCTATGGCGACGGTGGCGCGTGGCGGTTGGGTCGGCACGGGCGTCGCCTGAAATGGGAGAACGAGACATGTATGTGGTCAACATGTAGGATGGCGCCTGAGGAGCGCCCGCACGACCGGTGCGGACCTCCCGGGCGCATAGCGCAAGCTCGGCAAAGGCATGCCGGCGGCCTGGCCGCGCGGGTCGGCTTGCTGGTGTTCATTCTCTGCGCGGCCATCGTGGTGGTACCGGGCGCCGCGATGACGGCGCATGCGTCCCCCGGTGGGCCGGGAACCGCCATCACCACGCTGCCGCTGCCGAGCGGATTGGACGCCTGCCTGACGAATACGCTGGCGGCGAATGACGACGGCTCGACGGCGGCGGTACCGCTCGGCTTCTCGCTGAACTTCTTCGGCACGCAGTACACGAACGTGTATGTGAACAACAACGGGAACATCACCTTCACCGGCCCGCTTCGCACATACACCCCTTTCGGCATCGGCAGCGCCCACACGAAGATCATCGCCCCGTTCTTCGCCGATGTCTACACCATCGGCAGCACGCCGCTGACGTACTCCTCGCCCGGAGCCACGTATCAGGGCCACGCCGCGTTCTGTGTGGACTGGGTCAACGTCGGGTACTACCGCGCGAGCGACAAGCTGAACAGCTTCCAGGCGATCCTGGTTGATCGCTCCGACATCGGCTCCGGCGACTTCGACATCATCTTCAATTACAACAAGGTGCTGTGGGAGACGGGCAGCGCCAGCGGCGGAACCGGCGGCCTGGGCGGCAACCCCGCGCACGCCGGCTACTCCAACGGCTCCAACGTCTCGTATGAGTTTCCGGGATCCGGCACGGTGGGCGCGTTCCTCG
>DATEGV010000379.1:0-4037 GCA_035279925.1 Ktedonobacterales bacterium
GCCCGAGGTCGACGAGCGGTGTCCGGGTCCGCAGCTCCCGGGCGACGAAGGCGGTCAGGACGACCGTGCCTCCGACGATGCCGCCCAGCACGCGGGGGTCGGTCCATCCACGCCCGGGCTCCTCGATGACGCCGTAGACCAGCGCCGTGACGCCGGCCATCGAGAGCAGCAGCCCCGCGAGGTCAAACTTCTGCCGTCCGCGCGCCATCTCCGGTCCGCCCATGTTTGCGGCCTCATCCGCCGCCCGGCCCTTGAGGATGAAGTAGCCGAGCGTGACGGCGACGATACCGATGGGCACGTTGACGATGAAGACGGCGGACCAATCAAAGGTCGTCGTCAGGTAGCCGCCGATGGTCGGGCCGAACGACGGCGCGAGCAGCACCGGAATGCTAATCACGGCGGAGGCCGCGCCGCGCTCCATCGGTGGGAACACGCGGAAGACGATGGCGAAGGCCGTCGGGAAGAGCGCGCCGCCGCCGATGCCCTGTAAGACGCGGAAGCCGATCAGCGCGCCCTCCGTGGGCGCCAGCGCGCAGGCCAGCGAGCCGAGCGTGAAGATCGCTAGCGCGCCAAGGAAGATCGTCTTTGACCCGAACCGATCGCTCAGGTAGCCGGTCACGGGAATGATGGCCGCCTGCGCCAGAAAGTACGCGGTGACCACCCAGGTGATCGTGCCGCGATCCGTGTGAAATGAATGCTGCATCTGTGGCAGCGCGACGTTGACGATCGTCAGGTCCAGCACCGCCATGAACAGGCCAAGCGAGGCAATCAGCGCCGCTTGCCACTTATACGCCAGTCGCATCGTTGTCACCTTCTCCTTCTCCCTGTGTCGTCGCTGAGGTTGTTGCTGTGGATGTTGCTGTGGATGTCGCTGAGGTTGTCGTCACACTGGCGGTCAACGCCCCCGGTGTGAGCATGCCCTGGACCAGTACCGCGGCGATCTGCTCGCGGGCCAGCTCTAGCGTCTGTGGTGATGCATATGGTTGTTCTCCGAAGATCAACTCAAAGCGGCGAAGCGACCCCAAAATAGCCAATGGAACGCTCGTACACAACATCATCGGCAGCTCCGGCGCGATGTCAGCGCGGATGACGCCGGCGCCCTGGGCGTCGCGGATGAGCTTTAGGATACGTTTCGGCCACTGCGGATTGCCGCCAGGAAGCGGGCATGCTGAAAACGTGTGCCAGCCCTCAGCGACCTCCCACTGCATCATGCGGCACAGATCGGGATGCGTTACGTAATAATCGAAGATCATGCGAGCGCACGACGTGAAGAGCGCGGCCATGCCGGCGGCGTCGCGGGCGAGGTCGCCATCATGCTCGAACTGGGCGAGATTGTCGGCCATACGCGCGGTAATGTCGCCTTTCATCCGCGTGACGAGCGTCTGATAGAGACCCAACTTGTCGCTGAAGTAGTGGAAGATCAGCGCCTTATTGTAGCCGGCGGCTTCGGCGATATCGTCCACCCGCGCCCCGCTGAAGCCGCGTGAGGCGAAGATATCGAGAGCGGCGCGCAGGATCGTCTCGCGGGCGACATCGGCGTCGCGTTCGCGTGTTTGGCGGCGTTGTTCGGCCTGGCGCATAAGGTTGTCTCCTCCCTTCAGCATGACAATACGATATATCGTGTTATATCGCTATTCTACCGGCGGGACCGTGGTGTGTCAAGGGGTGAACCCGCCGACATAACTAACCAGATGGTTGAACTAACTGGATAGTTAATAACGACGTGATGGATGATAGACCGGCGGAAGTAGGGAAGTCAAGGGGAAGATGGAGGAGGTTCAAAGACACGACGATGGGGCAGGAGAGGACTCCCACCCCATCTCGCTCGCGCCCTCCGGGCCGCCGCTATCACAGTAACTCGGCAGATGCCCGAACAGGCGTCATGTTCGCTTGGGTTCTATACCGTGCGTGACTTGTCGCCTCCCTTCATCGTGAGGGAACTGGTGTCAGCCAGCTCGGTAGCTCCGTCATCCTAAACGGATTGTCGTCTATCCACCGCCATCGGACGCGGTACCCGGCGTGGGGATAGCCTCAGACATGCTGTACGCTCCGCGACCATCCTGATCGCGGTGTTTGAGTTCGGCGTCACCGTTGGAGAATGGGCCTTGCCTCACCTACCCGAATGCTCGAACCTCGCCGAACCTGGGGGTTATGTCCGCAGAATCCGTGCCTCCGATCACCGGCGGGCCCCCCGGCCGCGCCGCCCGAAGCCGAAGACGATCAGCGAGGGCATGCCGAAGAAGAGCGCGAAGACGAGGGCGATCACGATGGCTGTGGTGTCGCCCTGCCAGAGGCCGTAGCCCATGATGAGCAGCCAGAGAACGCCGAGAAAGATGGTCAGCGGGCGTAGGATCGGCCCGGAGTACGGCTCGCGCGGCGCAGGCGGGCGATGGCCGTTGGCGCTGGGCGACTCCCCCTGGTCCTGTTCCTCTATCCGCACGTTGCTGCTCCTCTGCCCTGCTCGCTCCGGCTCATCCTCTCCTCGCGGGAGAGGGGGCTTGGGGGTGAGGTCTATCCGCTACAGCACTGTCAGCAGGTCGCAGCCATCCTCGGTAATGACAAGCGTATGTTCGTACTGCGCGGAGCGTTTGCCGTCGGCGGTGGCGATGGCCCAGTGGTCGGGGAGCTGGCGAATCTGTGGCCCGCCCGCGTTGATCATCGGCTCGATGGTGAAGACCATGCCCGGCATAATCGCGACGCCGGTTCCCGCGACGCCGAAATGCTGGACGAACGGCTCCTCCCAGAGCTCGCGCCCGACGCCGTGGCCGCCAAGCTCCCGCACCGTCGAGAAGCCTTGCGCCTCGGCGTAGGTCTGGATGGCGGCGCCGATGTCGCCGAGATGTTTGCCGGGCCGCGCCTGCTCGATGCCAAGCTCCAGGCTGCGCAACGCCACGTCCATCAGTCGCTGGGAGTCTTTATCCACGGAGCCGACGGCAAAGGTGCGGCAGGAGTCACCGATCCAGCCTTTATAGCGCGCGCCGATGTCTATGCCGATGATGTCGCCTTCGCGCAGCTCCTGGCGCGCGCTGGGGATGCCGTGACAGATGACATCGTTGACGGCGACGCAGATCGTCGCGGGGAACGGCGGGCGGACGGTGCGGCCGCGCCGGTCGCTGAGGGCGCCGTGGCCCTTGTACATGGGCAGCGCGCCACGCGAACGGATCGCGGCCTCGGCCAGCCGGTCCAGCTCGGCGGTGGTGACGCCGGGAACGACATGCGGGCGCAGTTCCTCATATGTCTCCGCGACGATGCGTCCGGCGTCGCGCAGCAGCGCCACCTGTTGCGGTGTTTTTAGAGTGATAGCCATTGTTCTCGAACTCGATTCCTAGCAGTGTCTAACAGAGAGTATGCGCCAGATGCGGCCCGCGGCGCCAACGCAAACGCCCACGAGCTATTGCCGTTCGTGGGCGGTCAGTGGGGTGAGTACGCAATTGGACGGGATGGGCGGAAAGATTAGTGGGAGAGGGTGACGGCCGACTCGCCGCTGCCGGCGTGATGCTCCTCGGTCATCGCCTCGATCTCGGACTCGGTCGGCGCCTTGAGCCAACGTCTGAACGCGCCAAATGTCAGGAAGAACATGATCATCCAGAAGAGAATGATACAGATTAAGGGTACAACTGCTCCCATGTCGGTTTATGCCTCCTCAGCCGCGTGTCCGCAATGCGCTCGAACACCCCGCGTACCGGCGGGGTTGTCGGGTTCACGAAAATCATAGGCCCAGCGGATCCACGCACACCCATAGCATACCACATGGGGCGCGCTCGCGGCCTGGTTGGCGGCGGAGGTACTGGGGCATGAGGTTCCTTCCCAACTGGACGGACGCCCCCACGCGGTCACATAATGAGGGACGAGCGCAAGCCTGTCATGGCGCGCCAGGAGATGGATTGGCCGAACGTATGAATGAGATTCGCGTGCTGCTCGTCGAGGACAACAAGCCTGTGGGCCAGGCGCTGCGCGAGGGTCTGGAGGCGACAGGAGTCCCGGCGCGCTTTTCAGCGTTTCAGCGCGCGGGCCGCTTCTTTTCATTTCGGTCATGC
>DATEGV010000380.1:0-2821 GCA_035279925.1 Ktedonobacterales bacterium
CTGACCAGAATCAGCGTCAAACTCTCGGAGGAGCAGGCGGCCAAGCTCATCGGGCGGCTCGTGCCGGGGGTCGGCGCGGCCATCGGCGGCACGATTGACTACACCTTCCTGCGCGTGGCGGGCGAGCGCGCCATCAGTTACTACCACACGCGCTACATGGTGGACCACGGTCTGGCGACGCCGGATACCCTGCCGCCGGCCCCGCCGGATAACCCCGCCTTCGCCCGCCGCATCGTAGACGGCAGCCTCGCCCAACCCCAGCAGCCCGGCGTTCCCGCCTCTGAATATGTGCCCATTCCCGCCGGACCCGAGATCGCGCGCGCGAAAGCCGCCCTGCAGGCAGCCCAGCCTGCGCTCCCCGCCGCGAAGCCCGGCAAGCCCGCGAAGAAGCATCGCTCCGCGCCGGAACGTGTCGCGATCTACATCGCGATCTTCGCCATCTGCGCGTTCGGCATCACGATCGCCGCCTGCGCCGCGCTGGGCTTCCTGGTGTATTCGGTCATCAAGTGAGGCGGCGAGCAACCACATACGGCATACCACCGTGTGTTGAGGTACCCATGACACTGGAATTTGAGCCGTACCTCAGCCAGATCGGACAGTGGCCGTCTGAAGGTCGCCAAATTCTCAGTGTTTGTGCGCGAGCAGCGCCAATTCACGGCTCCCGGCGAGTGGGACCGTCTGCTGACACCATGTGATACCAAATAGTGATGGACGCTCGCGGCCCTGAAGGGCCGGCGCACGGGACGTGATGCGGGCTGAAGCCCGCCGCATACGCCAACAATCCAACCGAATTCGCTATGAGCAGGTGTATCCCATCGCGGATAGCGCGGTCGCGTCGAGGCTGGGCCTCTCGTAGACCGGCATTGCTGTCAGTACACCACGTCGCTCTCTGCCTCCCCCTTCCCGTATAGCGGGAAGAGGGCTGGGGGGTTAGGTCACCTCCCCAAACCGCTCGCGCTCGAACGGCTCCGCACGCGCCAGCTCGTCCGCGCGCCAGTCGCCGGCAGTCAGCGTCACCCCATGCCGCGCCGTGAGGGTCGCCTCCACCGCCGCCATCACCTCCGCCGCCGTCACCGACCGCCCTACCGCCTCGTCCAGCCCCAGCGTCGTCGCCCGCAGCCGCCGCGTCAGCCCCGCGCGCGTCTCCTCCGATAGCGCCAGCAGCGACACCAGCCGCTCCGGCTCCCAGCGCAGGTGAACCCCCGCCTGGTAGAGCACGCCCGCCCGCCGCCGCAACTGGCAGAGGCCCACCAGTTTGCGCTCGCCCACCACCACCTCCCACGGCGAGAGCGTGCCGTAGCAGGCCAGTCGCACCGGATCGTCCTTCCCCAGCGACGGCAGCGCGCGCACCTCCTCCGTCGGGATGGCCCGCGCCTGGGAGGCGCCGAGCGAACGCAGGGCCTCCGCCCAGACCTCGCCCAGCCAGCGATACGCCCGCACGATATCCGAGGACGCCAGCGGATGCCCGGCCGGCAGCGCCACCTCCATGCTCAGCGCGTTCGCGTCCACCAGCACCGCCGTTCCCCCCGAGGTCCGGCGAAACACGGCCACTTCCTGCTCGCGCGCCGCCGCGAAGTCCACGACCGGCGGCTTCTGCCCGTTGCCCAGCACCAGCGCCTCGCGTGACGTGACATACCAGCGCAGCGCCGGCTCTGGATGCTCGCTCATACCCGCGAGCAGCGCCTCGCTCAGCGCCAGTTGCCGGCCCATCGGCGCGTCATCGGACGGCGGCACGCGCCAGGTGTCCTGACATGCGGAATCGCTCATCATGTAGCTCTACTTCCCCACTGTGTAGCCGCGCGAGACACACCTGACCACAAACACCACGCCGAGCAGAGAGAGCAGAACACTTTTCACACCGCAGGTTACACCAAGCTGAATCTACTCCTCGTTTCCCTCAAGCTCGGGAAACAAAGACGGCTGGCGCTCGCTCTCCAAACGTTGGCGCTCGTACGCCTCAAGCTGCTGGATACTCTCTGTGGGTGTTGGCAACTGCTCAGGTGGCGTACCACCTAGGTCATCAATAATCACCCGGCGCACAATCGCGCCTACTGTGTGATGTGTCCGGTTCGCGTCTGCTTTATTGGTGATGCCTTCACGGCGGATCTTGTCCTCCGCCTGTGTGCTACGGAACAAATTCGCGGCAAGTTCGGTGCTGCCCATCCAGTCAAGGATAGCTTGTCCCTTCGGCAAACCCTTGCGTGCGGCAATATCGCGGGCAGTCTCGCCATTGTAGAGCCCGCGATACCCGTGGTCTTGAAACACCGCGAAATCCCGACTGGTAAGGACGCCGGCGCCGTAGACTGTCGCGGCTGTACGCTTATTCTGCTCGGCAAGTTCCTTTCGGATCGCAATACGCTTCTGCGCGTCTGGTAATCGTGCTAACTCCTGTTCAAGCTCCTGCTTCCGCGTCTGCACGGCAAAGTATGTTTGCCCACTGGCGATGATGGGCTTGCCTGGGTCGCCGTTCTGCACTACTAAATAGCAGGCGTAACGAGATAGATGAACATCATCAACTTCACGTTGGGCGCCTGATCCGAGATTGACCTTTGTGCGCATCCGCGCAAAGTGGTCCGAGACAGGGAATCCACTTTGCTCGCAAGCAGTTTCCGCCTTCGCAATCACTGGTAGAAAGTTGCGATAGCTCTGTCGGTACCCAAGGACAGCCGCTAATTCGCGTGCGCTCCAATAGTCATCGCCAACATCTGAGGTGTGTCGAATAGAGTCAAACGGGGATACGCGCGCCTCGGGAATGTCACCGGTGTTTTTGCTCATGTCGCCTCCAAACGCTGAGGCGCTCGGGACGTTGGCTAGACGTGGG